>NC_015177.1:4200000-4500000 GCF_000190735.1 Pseudopedobacter saltans DSM 12145 | reverse complement strand
AGCATGCATAAACATTATGTAAACTATTTGAGAGAGTTTGGCTATTTACCTCCCGATGCAGAGGAATCATTGTTACATCGGATACAATTGGAAAACATATCCAGAAGTAAGGTTCTGCTAAATCCCGGGGAGATATGCCGGCATCTCATTTTTGTAAAGAGCGGATATTTCAGAATTTTTGAAAGCACCGCAGATACTTCTAAAACGATTGATATCGTCGGTCCTCATAAACACCTATATATAGCAGAAAGCTACTTAACACAAGATTCATCTGCACTTGGAATCGAGTGCATCTATGACGCAGAAATTGTAAGCTTATCATTTCATGAATGGAACGCTTTACTTCATTTCAGTAATGACTATGCCCAGGTAATTTTTAAGGCTCTGCTTGCCGAAAATGACTTCTACAGAAAACAACTGGCCATTTCCGGAAAGGGAGTTGCCAAACAACGGTATTTACTACTTAAAGATAGATATCCGCAGATTGATCTTTGTATTCGACAGAATTATATCGCGGATTTACTAAATATTAGCGCCATACATTTATCACGCATTAAGAAGGAGGTATTGCTTAAGAGGTCAGGATAGTATTTTAAAACATGGGACTGTATCAAAAGATAAGGTGTAATATGCTATCTCTTTCGAATGGTCGAAGCTTTTGATATGGTCTCTGTTCTGGTTTAAGATAACTCCTTAGCATTAGATTAATCTTTTAGCAACAACGGGTTATCTTTAAAACAACTAGTATGCTTGATTCTGTACCAATACGTTCTACTTCTTTTTTGATTAGCGATCTCTAAATAAATCTGATAACGGTGAAAATCTTTTTGGAATAAACCGAGTGCTTCTCTAATTACCTTAATATTTTAGTATATGTCATAAAATACTATTTAATACAAAGGGATGTTCTAAAGCTGTAGAAAAATTCATGAAGTCAGAAAATTTCTTCATTCCAAAAATTATATTTTCTGCAATTCCATTCAATTAATCCAAAAAGGATGCCTGATATTATTGAAATTAGAGCAGACGAAAGTAAGGAATACGAATGTATATTTGAGAGAGAAAAGTAATGATTAATAAAAAAGGATTAGACTGGAATAAAATTTCTTGGGATGTATTCCAAGACCTCTGTATTCATTTTACTCAATATGAATTACCAGAACTAAGGTTTGAGAATTATTTAAAACAAGGTAATGATCAAAAGGGCATTGACTTACACAGTTTAAAGCCTAATGGTGGCAAATATACTTTTATTCAATGTAAGTGTGAGAAGAAGCTATTTCCAGGTGATCTCACAAACATTGTTAACCAATTTACATACAATAGTTTAGTTGATGAGTGTAGTGATTTTATTCTAATTACTACTGCGGATCTCCAAAATTCAAAAAGTAAAAAACGACAATCAGAACTTGTTAAAAAGTTAAAAAACGATTTCAATATCGATTTGCAATTCTGGGATAAGAACTATCTTGATACTCAATTACAAAAGTACTATACTGTAGTTGAGAAATACTTTGGAAAATTAGATGCAGATGAACTTTGTCACTCTAAGAACATATCCTACAGACCCATTTCTGAACCAAAAGATTACATTGACCGACAAATTGAAAGATATAATCAACCTTTACTTTCTATATGGGATAACGATTTCACAGCAATAGAACTTGAAAAACTTTTTGTTGAAAATAGATTTTCGGCCAAAAGGATGGCAATATTAGGCGAAGCTCATTCAGGGAAAAGCATAGAAATGCAAAAGGTTCTGCATAATCTATCTGCCTCTCCCCTTTCATATTATCCAATCTTAATTGATCTTAAAGAATTAAATGTAAGTGAGATTGACCGATGCTTACAAGTTAATTACCCTAATTGGAAAACCATTCCAGCCAAAGATATCATAATTGGTTTAGATGGCCTGGATGAAGTACCTACAGAAAAATTTCTCAGTCAGGTCAAATATATCAAGGCTTTTGCAATGGAAAACCCCAACATAAGCTTAATTATTTGTTGTCGAAGGCTGTTTTTTGATCATTATGAAATTGAAAATGAACTACGAGATTTTGAGATTTTCGAGTTAAGGCCTTTAAATGAACACTCTATCCATAAGTATTTAGTTCAACAATTGGGTTCTGATATTGACCATTTTTATAAAAAAATTTACAATGCGGGTATTTATGATTTTCTGTTTAGTCCTTTTTATCTTATTCAATTAGTTAAAAGCTATAAAGAAAACTCTAATCAAATACCCGAAAATAAAATCTCCTTACTAGATAGCTTTATCGACACTACACTTCAAAATACCAGAAGAAATATAGACGGCAAGCTTCTTAAGAGACAAAGTGTAAAATATAATAATTCAATACAAAAATTAGCTTTCGCATTACAGCTTGCAGGCACTAATTCATTCATAGATGAAACAATACAACTTCTATTTGACGACAAGGAGATATTACTATTGCAGAATAGTTCTATCGTCAACTTTAAAAACAACTATTGGAGTTTCACAAACGCCTTATACCAAGAGCATCTTGCTGCTCAATATCTAATTAATCTGCCTTTTAAAGATATTATTAATTTGTCTACCAATGGTACTCAAATCAAGAAAATAAAAACGAAATGGTTACAGACGATAACTTCATTGTTTTCATTGATAGACGAAAAAGGTTCATTGTACAAACCACTTATAGAATTCATCAAACAGGATAATATTGAAATTATATTTAAGACGGAAGGAACAAAGTTCTCATCTGACCAAATGATAACTTTTTTAGATCTACTTGTTGAAAAACTAAACATCTACAATAATCGGTTACAACTAATAAATGACAGAGTTATTGCCTCTTTTATCAATTCTCAACCCAAAGCCAAAGACCACTGTATAGAGCTGATCAAACAAGAACTCCCCACACCAATCAAGACTGTTTTTACCAGAGTTTTAAGAAATGTAGAATTATCAGAAACACAGAAGGAAAATTTAAAAAAGATGATTTTTTCGGAAGTGTTTAATACATTAGATGATTTTTATGCAAATCAACTCCTTGAGTTATCAGCAGAATTTAATCTTGCTACTAAAGATTTTGTTTATAAACTAACTCAAAGCTCACTCAATTCAAAACACGAGTTTAGAGACGGGGTTTATCAGAATATATTAAAGCTAAAACTTATCGATGAGTTTTATGACTACGCTTTGGAAGGCATTCCTGTTTTAATTAGACATAATCAAGAAATCGATCATAATGGTTCTTATTATTTTTTAGAAATGCTTTTGGCATCAGTCAAAAATACTGTTAACGCAAAGAAATTACTAATTTCACTAAATCAAACAGGACATTTCGAGTTTTTTGAAAGATCCATAAATAAGGGATTATTTCTTACAACACTTAATGAAAATCTAGTAAAGATTTACAAATCGGATATTACTATTATTTATCCACTTTTAAACCTAATCAAAAAAATTGGGAGAGAATTCACTAAAAGTGATTATGAAGAATTATCGAATTTCTTCAACGAGACAAATTCAAACTCTTTAGCCTTAAAAATTTTATTCCCAGATATCAAAAGATTAGATTTTTGGAATTTTGCATATTTATTGACTGAAGATTGTTTCGATTTTATATTTAATGAATATGAAGAAGGAAATATTTCGCTAGATAAACTTTGGTCAATTTATGTTGCGACTGATCATTACGGGAATAAAGATATTGCTAATAAATTCTTCTCTGCATGTAAAGCTACCACTGAAAGCCACTTCCTACCAAAATGGAATCCTATCCACGATGAATATGAGAAATATTCGAGATTGATAGATCAAAATGATTTATCATATATCCTTAATAAAGGATCATTTAAAAAGGGGATTATTAAATATTTTAAAGCATTTGGCAGTGATATAATTTCCAAAAATGAATTATATATTGATTATAACGCTTCTCCAACTAAAATAAAGGCTAACTCGTTAATTATTTATCATTTTCTAAAAGATAGACAACCTTGGGATAGTATAGAAAAAAAATTAGCCCTACAACAGCTTGAAAAGATGGACTTTGAATGGTTTCAAGTTTTAAAAATACTCGGAAAGTATAGCACTGACTTTATCCAATCTAATATCCCACTTTATGAAATTGTTAAAGAATATTATTATAAAAAACTACCCATATGCATATTTGAAAGCACATATTCTATAGAGATCAGCGAAAATGGAGAAATAGAACATTGGCACAAAACTCTTGAGGTTAAAATAGCAAAAATATTCTCGAAGTTTGAATTTGATACACCTGAAGAAATTTTAATTAAAATGATCTGTGCTGACAATGGCGGTATTAAGAATTTTGAACATCATTCACTAAACAACACCTATTCGTTATCTGAAACTATTTTGGAGAAAATATCAAATAAGAATATAGAATTACTTAAACAAAGTATCTTGGATAATATAAAATTAGGCATTTCTGATATGGGAGTATTAGAGAATCATATTGGTTTATGTCGACATTTAAAAATTTATGATTCAAAAGACATTATTTATGACATTTTGACCAAACTATTTTTTGAGAATAAATATACTTCAACTTCATATAGTATTAATGATATATTGGAAGTATATATAGAATTAGGTGGAACTGTATCAGATCTTATCCCTTTAATTAAGTATATTAAAAACTATAATGCCTATTGTTTTATTTATATGGCTAAAAAAATTGGAGATTCATTCTCCGCAGAAATTGCCCCTATTTTAAAAATAGCTTTATATAGAGATGACACGAAAGAGGAGAGAAAATTCGAAATTGCCCATACATTAATTAATATTGGTGAAATAGAAGGTCTAACATTTTTAGTTTCTTATTTAGAAATCCATAAACGAATTTCAAATAGAAACCTTGGAGAAATCAGCTTTAAAAAATTAGATACAAGACAAATTTTAGCCCAAATTGATGGAATCTGCTATTTCATTGTGGATGATGCTCAAAAAGTAATCCATTGGACTGAATCAGGGCAAGGTATCGTTCGAAACTGGATCTTGAGTCTGGCAGAAAAAAGTGAGGAAGATTTAATCCTCGTAAATGATTTCCTAATTGAAAAATCAAATCATTTAAGCTCTAAGTATAAGAGGTATCGCGATATTCACTGGTACAGACTGTTAGCGTTAGAGAAATTCAGAGATTTCGACTCCAATTACCTGGATATTAACCAAATCAGTAAGTTAGTCAACTAAAATCTACTTTTGGCGCAAGTGCCTACCTCTTCCTTCTACAATCTAATTTATTCTTTAAGTCCAAGATACCTGGACTAATGAACATGAGTTTAATGTCTAAAGTTAATTTTAAAAATGCATTACCCCTTCTCCATGAGGGAGAAGGTGCCCAAAGGGCGGATGAGGGGTATAGATCACCCTATTAGGAAACCACTTAACTGATCAAAATCTTAGCAACATTTTTAAAAACCCCTGATTATAATCCAATCCACCTGTAGTAGACAGCCTGTGAACAATGCGAACAGTGAATTCCCCTGTTTCCCGAACAAATCCTGAAACAGGGGAAAAGACAGCAAGATAATTCTTGTTTAAGGCTTTTTCGACCACGAAAATTCCGAAAGTAAATTTATTTAACAAGTCCCTATCTAAAAAGGCTAAAAATTGGGCAACTCTAAAAACACATCAACACCTACAAACTTTTAAAGCTTGATATGAATTGAATATATTTTAGCTCCAAATAAAAATATCCCCAAAAAGTCTCTAACTTTTCGAGGACATTAAGGTTTCCAAAAATCACTTAACTTTTAATGATTCAGACACTTACAATCATTGATAAGCTTTAATAGAAACCGGACCCAACAAACCAGAAGGCATTAACTTCCAATCTTTCGCATTGAAAGCCTTATAGTCAATATTGACAAAATTGATTTCATGATAGTTTCTCCATTCAATCCCTTTTTCATCCAGATCCTTAATCCTATTTGCCATCAGATTATTAACTTCTATTTTCAGTGTGTTTTTACCTTTTTTCAGATACTTACCTATTCTAACCTCGAACGGTATTCCCCAAACAATGCCAACCTCGGTTCCGTTAACCCAAACCCGGGCACTTTCAGCTACCTTACCTAAATCAAGAACATACTCATTCTGAGATTTTGGACTGAAATTAAAAGTAGTCTCATAAATTCCAGAGCCTGAGAACCTATTAGCTTTCTCGTCACCAAATTCCGTCCATGACTTTAAGGTCGTCAGTTTTCTGGCTGCCGGCAATTCAGGTCCGCCATTGGCAAAACTGAGATTCCATGGCGTTTCAATTTTAGTTGCAGCTAGTTCCTGTCCTAAATAACGCCATTTGTTAAGAGCTGATTTCTCTTTGGCAACTTTTACAATAAATGCCTGTCCCGACTTTATCTGGAGACGAACCTGTGCGCCATTCACTTCAGCCTCACCTGCATCACCTTGCTCAGGATCCATCAAAACCACCTGGTTTCCCTGTACATTCAACTTTACAAATCCGTTAAAATCGTCTTTAGAATGATTCACTATGTAATAATATACATTCCCATTTTCTACTCGTCTTGTAAATTTCAGTCCCTTATCTGTCAATTCCTCTCGGTTAACTACTATGGAAGAAAGCGCCGGAACAAAATCCCGAGATAAAATAATTTCCCCTTTACCTATACGGTATCTCTTCAGCCCACCTTCCGATTTAAAGTCAAGGGAGGTTATCAATTGTTTAAATTTTGCTCTTCTCGTTTCTAAATCTGCCAGCCCCGGAACATCTTTAGGCAAAGACTGGAATATAATCTTAGCACCATTTTTTGCCAAACTAATAATACTTTCCAGGGTTGTCTCCGACATCAGATCACTTTCGGGAATCAGCAATGTTTTATAAGCTGTAGCATTGCTATTGGTACTGATATTACCGTCAACAACCTTAGCATTACTCAATATATTATCGGTAACAAAATCAAAAGAATAGCCTTTGTTCGATAACATTAATGACTGCTTATAAAATGCCGTCGGATGCAACCACTCATCTACATCATGAACCTTAAGCGCCATATCTAAGCCCTTAGGATTATTCCAAACATCGTAAATAGGCCAGTACATCAATATTTCATTATCCGCTTTGGTCGACTGCAATACAGACTGAACCCGAGTAATATATTCGTTCAAACCTTTTAAATGCGGCCAAAACGAATTGCTGGGCACAAAATTTACCGATGCATAGAATAACCACCCCGGATATCCTGCTTCCTCAGGAGAATAGGTAGTACCATGATAAAACACATGATTCACACCTGATAAAAACAGTTGCTCAACTTCGGGTTTTGCCTGAGATAAAGAAGTCTTAAAATGTTCGGTTAACCAGGTAAAAGTTTCCGAAGAGGTGTATTTTTTACCATGGGTATGGGTTGCCGATGTCGCAAACTTAAACATCATTGGATCCGGATCTACATTTCTAACATCTTCCTTATCTCGTCTCAAGCCCGGGATAGGAAAGAAACTAGATCCAAATGTTTCACACTCTGCAATATCAGTTGCAGCATATAAATCTATCAGGTTACCCGGCGAACCATGTGCCTGATTTTTTGACAAAGCATTGTATTTGTGTGCGAATCCGGTAAACTCATCCAAAAAATTATGCTGCAGCAATTGGCTCATCACTTCTCTGTAATCGGACTTTACACGAGCAACACGTTCATTTTGTACGCTCTTATCTGTAAGCTCAACCAAATGATCTTCCAGATTGTAGCCTTTTAACTTTTTAAATTCCTGAAAAAATAATGGTGTCCAGTTTGCGCCATAAACTTCATAACTATCATTAAAAAAGGCTCTAACACCGGGTTGTTTACCGGCAAAAGCCTGATTAAAACGATCCAGATAAACATCAACAGATTTTTTATCCAAATGATCCAGCGTATAGCCTTCTCCACCTGGAGCCGCTCTTTTTACAGCCTGCCGGGTTTTACCCGCAAAGAAAGCTATGATATCTGCATTTTCTGTTTCCGGACTCCAGTTCAATGTACCATCAGCCGCAATAAAATGCATTAAATCCGTTTGTTTTCCATCAGGAGCTATCGCTCTCAATGCCTGTAATCTTGCATCAGCTTGTTTAGCTTCCTTAACCACTATTTTCTCGGCAAGTTTCTCTTTCCTTTTTAGCGCGTAACGCTGCACAATCATTTTCGTAGCTGCATAATCGGCCGTAACCTGAGGGCCACCAAAAGGCCAGCCTGTTCCCAGGTTCATATCTACGCCCATACCCTTTGCCTTTGCTTCGTCTACAGAAAATTTCAACATCTGCAGCCATTGGGGAGATAAAAAAGGTATGTACTTATTTTCAAAACCTTTTGCTCCATAAATTGGCGTAATTTCCACACCTCCAAAACCAACATGCTCATACTGCTTTAATGATGCCGCAATATTCTTTTCATCCACTGCGCTTCCCATCCACCACCATCTGGTCCAGGGCTTCATTTCCTTCGTAACATTAGGCCACACATTTGTTTGCGCATTCCCTGTCAAGGCAGATGCGATTAATAGAGCCAACAAATAATTCCTTCTATAATTCATTTCTTTAAAATTGCTAATCTAAATGAAATACTTCCTGCAATGGAACAGACACCGGAGAATTATCTGGATTCGCATCCATAATATCTGCCATGTAAGCCCACCATTTTTTTACAATCTCTGTCTCTCCCAAATCCTGAGAGGATTGTCCATTTTGCTGTTGCACAGCAAACAAGATATTGGTTTCCTCATCTAAAAAAATGGAATAATCAGCTATCCCCGATTTTTTCAAAAGTTCTTTTAACTCAGGCCAAATAAGATTATGCCGTTTAATGTACTCTTCTTTAAAGCCTTCTTTCAGCTTCATTTTAAATGCTATTTTCATCTGTTGGTTTTTTTGGTTATTAGATGCAGATTATATTGCCTTTTTATAAATTTCAACTTCTATTAAACTCAAACTTCCTTTAGTATTGACATCATCTCTGGTCACACCGTCGTCCAGTTTCTTGCCTCCAACTTCTGCCCCATAATCTTTCCCTTCTGTTTTTGCACTTCCTCCTAATTCAATTTTCACTGTTTTGCCTTTAGTTGGTGGAAACGTTGCTGTAAAATAGCCCAGACTTTTCTTAGAATTCCCATTGAATACCAATCTATTATCAACATAGATTTTTAATGGATATATCTTACTCCTGAAATTATTCAACTTCATAACCACTTCCGAAACTGGTGCCTCTTCTTTTAAAACGTAACTGATCCATGCCGTAGCCAATTTCCCGTCATTTACCCAATCAGATAATTCGTTGTCATCATAACTGTTTTTTGCAGTTTCCTGATTTGCACCAGCTTTTACAGAAACAATATCGAGCGCTTCCCTGACTACTTTAACTGTATTCTCTTTCGGAGTTGGCCCTCTGTCTAAATTTACCGGAAGCTTAGCAGATTCGCTATACAGGGTAAGCCCGTTTTTAATTATCACCGGATCAACAGTTAAGGTCACACTTGCAGACTTTAATCCTTTGCTTGTTGCAGTAATTTTAACTGTTCCGGTCTTGCCTTCAAATGTTCTCATTAAAACCCTGTTTAAGCCACATTCTACGGGCAGACTTTTAGCCAGGATATAATTATTAGGTCCCTGGGCTATTCCACCTCGCCAATCTATATCTCCCTCCACATTAAAATCCACCATATTTAAGGCTGTTGGGCAACGGTTACCTTTAGCGTCAACAACCTCAAATTGGATTAAAACCATATCATTTCCATTCGCTTTCAGACCATTTGGATTTCCCATTTTGGTTAATTTTATTGATGCAGGCTCACCTGCGGTTCTTAAAATCTTTTCTGCTAATTTTTCCCCTTTGCCATTATAAGAAACAGCTTTTAGCTCCCCGGCTTCAAAACGAACATTTTTGAAGGTAAACAAGAAATGATAGCTCTGCTCTCCAAAACCAAGGCTTTTACCATTCAGAAACAATTCCACTTTATCTCCTGTAGAAACCACGTATTCATCCTTTACCGTTCCCTTTGCATAGTTCCAATGCCCTATGATATGCAGCCCTGTATTTTTAGGATCTACCCAACCATCCCACATCACCTGATGAGCATAAAATCCATCTTTTGGAATTCGCATGGCGTCAACTTCTCCACTCCTGCGATAATTTTCCTCGCCACGGAAGTGTGTATTTGAATCTGAAAAAATAATGTTCACACCTCCCGAACTTACTCTTTTCCCCGTCCCGGGGCGCTGATCCCAATATTCCGCCCAGCGGATAACGTCTTCTATGGCATGTGTATCCTGATTTCTGTTATAATCACTCGCATCCTGTCCTTTATACAGAGGTCCGGCACCGTTTTTATGAAATGGCGGAGTAAATTCATCCCAGTATTTTCTCAAGCCTTCATCACGGGAATATTCCATAGACCACATGGGCTGCCCGGCACTTTTATTGATATAGAGCATCTCTCCTCCATATTCCGAATTTTTACTATCCAACATTTCTCTGGAGCCTATTGCCCTAGCACCATAAGGATCATAAGTATCCCTTACTTTCTTCATTTCTATCATATGTGCTTCGCTGATAGACTCGTTTCCACACTCGTAAAAGAAAATACTTGGACTATTTCTGTTATAGATAATCGCATCGCGCATCAATTCCACACGCTGTTCCCATCTTCTGCCCTCAACATCTTTCTCCGCATCACCGGCCTGCATAGCCTGTATCAAACCCACCCTATCGCAAGATTCAACATCTTGTTTCCACGGAGTAACATGCATCCAGCGTACCAGATTAGCATTACTTTGCACCATCAGTTTATTACTAAAATCGCTTAACCATGGCGAAGTAGACATACCTATTGCAGGCCATTCGTTACTGGTCCTTTGCGCATAACCCTTCATCATTAAAACCTTATCATTCAGGTAAACCATTCCATTTTTAAATTCGGTTTTCCTGATACCAATTTTGGTTTCCAGATTATCTATTACTTTTTGTCCCTGTAATATTTTAGTATTCACCGTATATAAATAAGCATATCCCCAACTCCAGAAATTTAAATTCTCCAGTCTTTCTGATGCTTTTATATGAACCGTTTCTCCTGATTTTATATTCACCTTATCAGATACAAACTCTTTAACTGTCTTTCCGGATAAATCCTTTACTTCAACCTGTAGCTGTAGTACCCGCGCACCTGAAGTTTCATTTTTTACAGGAGCATCGACATTTAAGGTTGCAAGCCTTTTATCTATATCAAACTGGTTGGCATAAATATAAGTGCCCACTGTTTTTAAATTAGAATACAAAGGCAGCGTTTGGTAGATTTTAGGTAAGATATGTAACCATACATTTTTTGGTATTCCCCCATAATTCGCATTGAAATTTTTATCATTCCACTGATAAGTGGAGTTAGTTTCTTTTTCTCTGTAATTCCAGGCATTGTCTATTCTTACCGCTATTACGTTTTCCTTTTCACCAAAGTTCAGATCATCTGAAATATCAAAACCAAAGGCCATCACTCCGTTTTCATGTCTTCCAATAGGTTTTCCGTTCAAATAAAATTCACCTCCAAAACGGATCCCTTCAAACTCGAGAAATACCTTTTGATCTTTATTTTCTGCCGGTATTTTAAACTTCTTTCTGTACCACACAATACCTGTCGAGTGCTCGTGAATGGCTTTCAAAAAAGCATCATCTTCATTCCAGGCGTGTGGTAAAGCTATTTTCTTCCAACTGGAATCGTCAAAACTAACGGATTCCGCTCCGGCTACATCTCCCATATACAATTTCCATGATGGATTAAAATTGTATTTAATCCTTTCACCAGCAAAGACTACCATCTGAAACAACAATAAATAAACAATAAAAACTATCTTTTTCATATCTTACTATTTGACGGTTAAAACAATATTCTTAGCGTTATTATTGATGGTCTGAATCCATAATACTTTATTTCCCTCATCATAAAACCAACCACCATTTCCAAGCGTTGCATGGCTGGTTACTTTATTAACCGATTTACCATTTTCAGTAACTTCCGTTGGTTTATTAACATCCTGCCATCTTACCTTAGCTAGATAAGTTCTGGACGTTGGTTTAAAATCACCCGTAGTTTTGCTAATATTAATGGAAACCTTTGTTGACGGCGTGTTACCGACATCGATTAGTGTTTTTGCATATTTCCCTTTTTGGTATTCCAAAGAAATACCGTCATCATCAAATAGGGTAAAAGATCGGTTTTGTCCATCAACCGAAGGGAAAACATCCAGGGTTATCTTATCCAGCTTTTTCGCATCAGTATATTCCATATCGGGTTGCATAGGTAATACACCGCCCGCTTTAACAAACATAGGGATGGTATCCAAAGGTGCAACAACATGAATATATTGTCTACCTTCATATTTTTTTCCCGTCCAATAGTCAAACCAGGTACCTTTTGGTAAATAAACGCTACGTGTTACCGCCCCTTTTGTTACAACCGGGCATACCATTAAATTTTCTCCCAGGACATATTGATCATCTACCGTATAAGTATTGATATCATCCTGATTCTCCAAAACCAAAGCCCTCATCATAGGAATACCCGAAATATGGTTCTGATACATTACAGCATATAAATAAGGTTGTAAACGGTATCTTAAAGCATCATAAGACTTAAAATTTCTAAATGCATCCGGTCCGTAATTCCAGGGCTCTTTATAACCGGGATGATCCATTCCGAAAACCGTAGCTACCGGACTAAGCATTCCAAACTGTACCCATCTGATGTATAATTCAGGATCGGCCACATGCTCAAATCCGCCCATGCAATGCGCCCAATTGCTTACACCCGATAAACCGATATTTAATCCTGCTTTGATAACCGGTGCAAAATATTGCCACTCGCTCGGCCAATCTCCAGCAAAAATGAAAGGATATTTCTGTATGCCAGAATAACCTTCCCGCGTGTGATTTAATCCGCGCATATTATTAAATTTCTGAAAACTCTCATAAGCGCCCTTTGCATACGCCAGGGGGAAAAGATTATGTAAACGTTCAGCCTCTTTCCCGGTAGGCCCAACTTTATCACTTTCGTTTGCCAAAGCACCAAAGGCACTTCCTTCATCCGTTTTCAGGAACTTAGCACCAACTTCCGCCGCATGTTTAACACCATGTTCAAACCACCAGTCTACCGCTTTCTGATCGAAGAAATTTACAAATTCGCCCGGCTTCCCATTTTCCGGATAAGTATATCCTTTTGCCTGAGCCTGATCTAACAGATTCAGTTTCCTTGCATTATCAAAACGCGGCCTTAAGTGTACCCCAACCATTTTATAATGCATTCCGTAAAGCGCATCGAACATTCCCTTCGGATTCTTAAATGTTTCTCTCCACTCAAAAGAAGTCGCTCCTTTGCCACCCACATCACCAAATAGTCTCCAAGTAGAATCTAACCAGATAATATCTGTTGGAATTCCCTCTTTTCGTAAACGCTTTCCTAGTTCAATCACATACTGATCACTGGTCATCTCTTCATGTCCCCAGGTACCACCGCTGTAAGTTCCCACATGTAAACCCAATGCAAATTTTGGCATTAACGGAGCTTTTCCGGTTATGTCGGTATAACTATCCAATAAATTCAAAAATCCAGGGCCGTACATAAAGAAATAGTCCAGGTCTCCGTCTACAGCTTCATAGCTGTATTTTTCGCTATCCGCGTAACCCATATCCCAATTTGTACGAAAAGAGTTATGAAAAAATATCCCATACCCTCTTGTACTCATAAAAAAAGTAACCGGCGAATAATTAGCCTGTAATATATCGTAAGCACCAATCTGGTGTGGCAATCCTTTTCCACGTCCAACATCCAGACTCAACTTTTTACCTCTTCTATCCAAAAAATCCATACGCTCTCCAAAACCGAAGAAATGTTCATCAGGAAAAAGTTGCTTTTGATTGATTACTGATGTACCGTTTCTTTCCGGAGATTTGGCATCGGTATTTAATACTTTCCCGCTTTTGTCCGAAACCTCTATTCTAAATGGAGATTTATTGATTTTTATATTCAGAAATGCGGTACTCACATCAAAAGCATTGGCTTTTTCAGTTACTACAACATCCACATTATCCCATTTTTTACCGGCCAGCATATACATTTCATGGTCGATGAAGTTTCTATCCCAACTATACCTAACTCGAAATACACCGGGAGTACAAAACTCCAGTTTAACGTCTCCGTTAGTATTTGAAAAGTAAAGCTCGTTTCCGTTCTTTTTGAATCCTGATTTGTAATCACCAATGTCACCAGCCTTACCTCCTAAAACAGTTGATAATACAAACAAGCTCGATAAAATAATAAGTCTCATATCTGGGTCTAAAAAATCTCTAATTGATTAAATGCTGCACCTGGGTCTAACAGGTATATCTTAATTTCATTTTTTCCGCTTTTCACCGGGAGCTTAACACTGGCAACAGCATATCCACGCAATACATTTTTAGCCCAGGTGGCATCTTCCGATTTCGGATTAAACTGCATTACCTGAACAGGCTGGTTATTTACAGAAATTGCCATACGCACATTTCTTCCTTCATAAACACCTTGTGTAGGTAAGGTCTTTAGTAAAAATTCCTTTTCCCCGGTCAGATCGTTCCACTCATATCGTAAATAAGGAACGCTTTGCAGATCATTAGCGTTTAAAGCATCTGTATTCAGCGGAAATAGTGCCATAGAAAGTCCATTGATTCCCAATCCATCAACACCTTCAATACTAATTTCTCCTTTGTTTTGTATGGTGAATTGGTCTGCTTTTATGGTTTTCACAACATGAGTTTTTTCAACTTCTTCCCTCTTGTTACCTTGCAGGATATCCTTTTCCTCAGCAACTTTTGGCATTAAGAAAACCTCTCGATTTCGCGGTTTCCATTCCATTATCCCATCCCATTTTCCATGTGCTATTTTTGTGTTATATTTTTCCGTTTCAGATTTTATCTGTTCAAAAGCTTCTTTCGCCTTCGTTGCATATTTTAATGCCTCCGGATTACCCTGCTCTGCAAATAGCAAGCTTTGCTGGGCATAAAAGTGTTTTTCATTCATCAGCTTCGAACCAACAACGGGATAGTAAATTAACTGATAATAAGCATCCTGTAAATCTACAGGTATTTTAGCCTGCAACTGCTTTGCCTTGTCGGTTAATTTTTGGTACTCTGCTAAACGGCTGTTTTTTTCTACTTCTGTAAATTGGATAAAAGGAATATGTTCCGGTTTACCCGAAGCCGCCAATTCATAATATTTATTTTTTATAGCGGTGATTTCGTTGGCATATTGCACCCCAAAAGTCTCGGTAGCCCAATGCTTCACATACTGCAAGGCCTGCTGAGGTTTCCATTTATCTATATCCCATGCCAGATCCATGGCAAATTGCGTTTCCAACTCTGCAGGTTTAATATCTCCAACATTAATTACCCATAGGTCTTTTGCACCGTATTGATAAGCTTTATACAATTCATAAGAGACCAAAGCCGGAGAAGTACTACTTAGCCATAAATAATCCTGCGGAGCTCCCCAATATGATAAATGATAATAAACACCACTTCCACCGCTCCGTTCTTGTTCCTTTGGATTAGACAACTGTCGGATATAGCCGTGATTATCATCGGCCCAAACAATAGTAACATCTTCCGGCAACTCCAATCCCGATCGGTAAAGGGTCAGCACCTCCTTGTAAGGGCAAAAAATCTGTGGTATTTCTTTAATGGATTTAGTAGAATTATCTTCCAGCATCCGCCGTTGGATGCGTATAACATCATTCAACAATTTCACCTTCTCTCCCCGGTCTTTCGGCCCTGGCATGCCGCCATCATGAATGCCCCGCATTCCAATAGTATATACCGATTCGTAGGGATGGCTTTCTACCACCCGATCAAACCAGTACTGATCTATCTGCTGTTTATTTAAATCATATCGCCACTCACCGGGCTTCGCTCCGTATTCATTTTCATAATTCACCGCCCATTCAAAAACATTATTCCTTAGCATGGGTTCGCAATGGCTCGAGCCAACCACAATAGCATAATCGTTGGCTATTTTAGGATTTTCCTTATAGTAGTAAAAAGCCTTTGTGCTGGGATGCATAGCAGGCCAGATATAATTGGCCTTTAATCTTAAAAGCAACTCGAATATTTTAGTATAGGTATTAGGTCCGATATCTTTTATATCCGTGTCCATATGTTTTGCTGCCCAGGGTTGTAAACCCCAATCTTCATCGTTTAAGAAAATTCCGCGGTATTTAACAGAGGGCTGTTCAACGATTTCCTTTGTCACTTGCAGATAAAGAGCTTTCTTTTTAGCGGGAGTAATATCTGCCCACCAATAAAAAGGTGAGACCCCGATTTTTCTTGATATCTCAAAAAGTCCAAATGCCGTTGCCCTTCTATCACTTCCGACTACTAACAAAGCATTTTCAATTCCTTTATCAGGATATGCAATCTGTACAATTTTAAAAGCTTCCCATTTCCCTTTAATATCATTAACATTGATTTTTCCTGAAGCAATAAGCCGATCTATCCATTCCGAATGACCTATCGTTCCAGCTATAATGACGTTTTGCTGTTTGAACGGCTGCTGATTAACTAAAGGAATCTTAACATTTGTTATCGTCTTGATATCGCTTATTAAAGCCGATGCCGCAATATGCACCACTTTTTCTTCACCATTGTCGATGTATAAGGCAGCACTTTCTTTTGAAAACACCAGCGGAAACGAATGCTTAGACGGTAGTTCGGACACCGACAAACGTTGCGAAAAACCCGTTTTCACGCATAAGATGATTATTGCAACAGCTAGTTTCAATTTCTTTATAGCGTTCATTTTCTATGGAATTTTCTAATTACGCAGGTTATGTATTAATTAATTTTCAATCCTTAGAAGGTGTTTCAGAGTAAAAAGCATTTTATTTCGAGCCCATTGAGCGCATTCCTGTTACTTCAATTTATAAACCTCAGATCCGGCCAGTAGGAAACATCCTAATCCATAATCTTCAAAATCCGGCATACTGGAAAAAGTTACCGGTTGCCCATCTTTAGGTTCCTTCCCCGTCCCCTGTACATAGCCTAAAAAACCGCTCGGATGCACCGCTTCCTTCACCATCGCATTCCATGCTTTATCAATCATTGGTCTGTAAGTTTTCGCATCCAGAATACCCTTATTGATGCCCCAGGCCATTCCATATACAAAAAGTGATGTACCCGTAGTTTCTTTTCCGCCAAAATGGTTCGGGTCATGCAAGCTAACATTCCAAAAACCATCGGGACGTTGCACCGCAGCAACACCTTCCATCAATTCTTTAAAGTCCTGTAAATATTCCGCTCTATGCTTTTCATTCTGAGGGATAATATCCAGCACTCTCGCCAAAGCGGCAACTACCCAACCATTCCCTCTTGACCAATAACAATCTTCGCCGTTCGGCTCTTTATAAGGCGGAACAAAGTCCTTATCTCTCCACCACAATTTATCTTTCTGATTATACAAACCACCTCCCTCTGCTCTTTTAGAATGATTGTACATTTTGTACATATATTCATGATATTTCGCGTCCTTAGTCATAACCCCAAGCTTGGCAAAAATTGGCATCGCCATTTGTATCGCATCAATCCATGTCCAATCGTCATATTTTCCCGAAGCTATTATTAAATCTATAGATGCTTTAATATCTTTAATACGCTCCGGCTTTGGATCAATCTCATATAAATCCAGATATGTTTGGCCACAGTCATGATCATCGGCATTTCTGGTTTCTATACCATTTCTTAATCCCCATTTATGCTTATCTCCCCATTCTACTGCATAATCATAATAAACCTGGTTTTTATCAATTTTATACAATGCCATCAAACCTTCATAATAGACACCTCTTGTCCAGATGTTGCTGGGGCGCCATCTATTGGTATAGATGGGCTTTCCCGCATCAGGCCATTTATCCATAAAGTATTTATTCGTTCTACGCATCACCTCTAAAATCTCCTGTTTGTTTTTCGTCGCAGAATTCTGTTTTTGAACGGCACAGCCTGACAATCCTCCTACTAAAAGGAAGCCTATGAGAACTTGATTGAATCGGTACAATTTCATTTTTATTATTTTTAATTGGCTATAGTTTTCTGAAAATTTGGTTTGAGTTCATCAGGCGTTCCTTTCGTAAACGTATCAAACTGTTGTTTCGATGGCGTTTCCAATAGATCCTTTATCATTAACCAGTCTACCTGATAGATCGGTTTAAATTCTTCCGAACACATATAATTATACAAGCTATAATACAATTGTCTTGCAACAGGTTTATTTTTTACATCAGAGGATAATTCAGTACTTGACACGATGATTTTCCCTTTTCCCACTTTAGCTTCAAAAATCTGCGCTAATCTTCTGTTCATAAACCAGGTATCAATTGGCTGAACCAACGGTCTAAATCCGGCGGGAAAATCTTCCAGGTTCATCACTTGTGCCTTATTCAAAATCTCCCACCACTGCAACTGACCATATCCTTTTGTCGGAAAATACTCAAAAGCCTTATGTTTCTCATTTAATACAATGCCCAATGTGTGTGGAGGCCTCATTTTAAACCACGAAGTATTCCAGAAAACAGGTAAAAAATGCTGAACCACTTCTTTCCCCTTTACAATCTTGCCCGAAGCATTGAAGAAAACCTTCCCACCATTTTCCAATATATTTTTCGCCT
This sequence comes from Pseudopedobacter saltans DSM 12145, assembly GCF_000190735.1. Lineage (GTDB taxonomy): Bacteria > Bacteroidota > Bacteroidia > Sphingobacteriales > Sphingobacteriaceae > Pseudopedobacter > Pseudopedobacter saltans. Next base: position 4,481,317 of record NC_015177.1, on the reverse strand, counting down.
TTTCATCCAACTCCGTAGTATAATAAATCTCGTTACTTAAAGCCGGATAAACCGTTGGATATACCCAAACATCCCAATCATTCTTAAAGCTGGTTCCTGCTATAGCCACTTCCAAATTCAATTGGTGAGCTTTATGAATAGCAGAAAGATCAATCGCTATATTCCCTATAAGATTCTGGTTACCAATAAGAACATCTTTCCTCTCAAATTTCCCGGACTGATAGACTAAACCTTCAGGGTTTTTCAACACCCATCTTATTTCAACACCCTTTAGATCCTTAGGACCAAAATGTGCAACTTCAACCTGCGCCGTTAACTTTTCGTCATTTGTAAATACAAATTTTGGAATCCTGGTTAAAGGGACTGTAGCATTACAAAACCTCGTAAATTCCTTCGCATCAATATATCCCTTTTCGGCCCAAAATGCATCCAAGACGCCAACCAGTGCAGTTCCCTGTCCCGGATAATCATTTAAAGACAGCAACTGAAATCCCGAGTATCCCGGTGTCCTTAGAGCCCTTTCAATTTCGTATTTATAGCATAAAGCCTGTAATTTTCCAGATGCATACAAAAAATCTTCAGCCTGACCCGCCATATTATGATCCGCTAAGTCTTCCTGAAATAATTCGAAGTTTTTTGCCCTGTATACCCCGGTATATTTATCAATTTCTTTAAAATTAGGGAAGACACAATATTGCCCCATTTCATGCGCAACAAAGGGCACATCAAACTGCTTTATTTTATCCCTAAAGTCGCTGATACTTTCCGGAAGGCGTTGCCAATCCAATCCTCTGGCACCGGCGCGTACCATAAATTCGCTATTTGGAATAACCGGCCAGCTTCCGCCTACAGATGCGCCAGTATATAGCCTTCGGCTATCCTTAGCTTTCCAGTAGTCTACAAATTTGGTTAAATAAGGCACTTGTCTGCCTCTTGGCTCATTACCATAGGCCAACATACAAAACGATGCATAATTGCCAAATTGTTTGGCCATTCTATTCGTTTCATCATAAATAAATTGATCGATAGGCTTTCCATCGCCCAAAGATGATCCATGATTTGCCCAGCTTGGTCCTTCCGGTTGCAGATACATTCCTACCAAATCCGCTGCGATAAACGCTGCCTCCGGCGGGCACCACGAATGGAAACGAACATGATTTAATCCATAAGCCTTACATTTTTCAAGAATCTTCTTCCACGATTCTACATCTGTATCCGGATAGCCTGTCAAAGGAAAAACTGCATTATCTACCGTTCCTCTTAGAAAAGTCTTTCTGCCATTCACTAAAAAATCGCGTCCGCTTGCCCTAAACTCACGCATTCCAAACTGAACCTTTTTAACATCAATTACTTTATGATTTAAAATAATTTTAGCTTCCATTTCGTAAAGCACCGGGTTAAACTCATCCCAGGTCTGGAATTTATCCATGGGTAAAATAAAGCTAACAGAATCAGATTTACCGCTGGATATCATAGAAAAGCGCTGTGCTTTCACCTCATGTGGAGTACCGGAATTGAAACTTTTTGCAGAAAGCTCTACAATAAGTTTTCCTTTTATCGCTGCTTCATTTCCAAGTTTAATATTAACCCTAGCATTCCCATTTTCTAATGATGGGTAAACCTGTAGATCATCAAAATACAGATGTGGGCCAGCCTGCAATTCCATTCTTCCGTTAATTCCGTTCCAGTTTCCCTGAGTATGGTCTGTTAAACTATGAGAATCCTGGCCAACATTTATTTCTTTAATCCGGTTATCAATCCGGATAGTTAACACATTTTTTCCCGCTTGTAAGAATTTAGAAATGTCATAAGCGTGGGCTTGCACCATGCTGTTTTGCAAACCCACTCTCTTGCCATTTACCCAAAGAATCGTTTCGGTATGCGGCTGCTCCAGAAACAAGACTATCCGTTTATCACTCCAGTTTTTAGGAATAACGACTTCTTTCTGATACCAGGCAGCACCTACATAATGCTTTTGAGGCGTTAACCAAAAAGGAATCTTGATATTTCCTTCTTTACGATATTTTTCTAACCTGGGATGGAAATAAAAAGAACTGTCATAAATACTACCCGTCCATTGCGTTTTCAGGGTAATCGCATCGCCCTTGTTATTTTCTGCCATAGAACCAGGTAACCTGATTTTATCTGGCAGATTTTTTTCAAACCATTTCTCTGTAACTCCAACATCCTGCGCATCTATTTGAAATTTCCATTCACCCGAGAGTGAAATTTTATCACTAGCAAAAGAGTTTGCACAGATCAACAATAACAGTATCAGGAAATAAACTTTATAAAGCTTCTTCATTATAATTGGTCGTTCGGTTTTAAACATTAGCAAACATTGCTATATGGTTCTGTTTTGCTATAATAGGACTATTTAGTTAAGTGGGCAACCCGTAGTGTCCTGTACCAGGTAGGAACAAAGACTATCAACTGTGTCCCTGTGTCCGTTCCTAAATCCACTTTACAAGTTTGGACAAAATCCTAACTTTAAAAGAACAATGGAAAAACCAAGAAAAGGAAAGAGCAAAGGTCGTACTCCTTTATTCGAAGACAGTTTTAAAATTGCAGTTGCCCGAGAATATATTTTGGGTGACTATAGCGCCAGTCAGGTTGGCAAGAAATACAATTTAAATTCAGACAATGTATTTTACTTTGTAAAGTGGTACAATAAGCATCATCCTGACCCAGCCCCAGAGACAAGTTCTCCTGCGGAATTAACGCCCTCAAACACCGCTAAGCTTGAAGAGGAATTAGCGTTGGCAAAACTTAAGATCACCGCATTAGAAATGCTCATTCGTAATGCCGAACGGGAAATGGGGGTAGATATTGTAAAAAAGCCTGGTACCAAACAGTAGGACAAATGAAAGAAATATATCATGAAATTTCCCTAACAACAATTTGTGCTTTGTTTGGTAGAAGTCGTCAAGGTTGGTATCAGCTAGCTGAAAATAAGGGACAGAAACAACTACAAAGAACTTTAGTGATAGAACAGGTTCGACAAATAAAAAGTGAATTGCCCCACATCGGCGGCCTTAAGATGCACTCCATGCTGCAAAAATTCCTATCTGCTCATCAGATTTCGATGGGAAGAGATGCTTTTTTCTGCTTATTAAAGGAAAATAATTTGCTGGTTAAGCCCCGGAGATTATATGCCAGAACGACCAATTCCTTTCATCATTTTAAGAAATGGCCGGATCTGGTGCAAAGACGTAAAGCTATAATGGCAGAAGAAATATGGGTGAGCGATATTACCTATTTAAAAACAAAAAAAGGTTTTATCTATCTTAGTTTGATTACAGATGCTTATTCAAGAAAAATTGTAGGTTATAACTTAAGTCGAAACTTAAAAGCAGAAGGATGCATAAAAGCATTTCAGATGGCGTTAAAATCAAGATTATACCCAAAAAGACCTCTTATTCATCACTCTGACAGGGGAATTCAATACTGCTGTGACGATTATGTCCAATTATTGATCAGCCAAAATGTACAAATTAGCATGACGCAAAATGGAAGCCCTTATGATAATGCTATCGCAGAGCGGGTGAATGGTATTTTAAAACAAGAATTTAATCTATACCAATCTTTTGACTCATACCAACAAGCTAAAGATGCAGTAGAAAACGCAATTATCAGTTATAACCAGATCAGACCCCACTTCTCTTGCCAGCTTCAAACACCACAAGCAAAACATGCATCAAGTAATGCATGGTAAAGTGAAATCAGGAAAATAAAATTTAGTGTAAAGTAATATCGGGAAAATAATATAAATTGTAAACCAAAATTAGTAATTACCGTCCAAATTTGTCAAGTAAATCTAGTATAGGACAATTCTATTAAAAGACCGAATAGGCAGAGATTAAACCCGGATTAAAGAGAAAATTCCCCTCTATTTTATCCGAGTTTAATCCGTCTTTTATCCGCAATTACGAGTCTATAGTGAATATATGCCAAATTAGCCATAAATACGCGACAAGTAAAATCATACTAAACTTGTCTCAGGATCTATAGAAAAACATCTGATGAGATGTTGAAACGAGTTCAATATGACCCTTGATGGAAGAGTTCTAGTAATATTGATCTGAACACTCTATAACGAGATTCCTCCCTCCGGTCAGAATGAACAAAATGTAGTAATTATAACAAAATCAATTAAACTTATCCTGTGCTCTTTTCTTGTCAAGCTTTTCGAAAGGTATCACGCCTGCTCTGTCTGCCCATTTTAAATAAAGCTTTTCCAGTTCGTTTACCTTATTCGGATTCTTTTCTGCTAAATTATGGAGTTCTGTACGGTCTTCGTTTAAATTATACAATTCCCATTTGTTTTGCGGATATTCCGATACCAATTTCCATTCTCCTTGTCTAACCGCCCGGTTACCTTCATGCTCAAAATACAGGGCTTCGTGTCCTTTCCATTTTTTTTGTTGAAAAAGAGGCACTAAGCTTATTCCCTCTGTTGGCGTAATGGTATTCCCTTTATATGTTTTGGGATAAACTGCTCCGGCCAGGTCTAAACAAGTAGCCATCAAATCTATAATATGGGCAGGTTGTTTGGATAGTTGTCCGGATTTAACCAATCCCGGTCCATAAGCAATAAAAGGAGTTGCCGTTCCGCCTTCATATTCCCAATGTTTAAAATATCTGAAAGGTGTATTGCTTACGTTTGCACCTTCAACGCCATAAGCTGTAAAAGAGGTCGGATCGCTTGCTGGTTTAAAATTTGCCGCTCTGATTTCTTCTGTATAACCGGTATTTGTTATGGTTTCATTACTACCCCCGTTGTCTGATAGAAACATAAAAATGGTATTATCTTCTTCTCCGAGCTCTTTTACCTTTTTCCTTACTTTACCAATATTCTGATCCATTCTATCTATCATCGCATAATAAACGGCCATTTTTTCGTCCCACGCTTCTTTTTCTTTGCTCGTTAGGCTGTCCCATTTGCGTAAATCTTTATCCATAGGTGAGAGCTTTATTTTTGGATCTATTACCCCTAATTGAACTTGCTTTTTATAGCGTTGCTCGCGAAGTACTTCCCATCCCCTAGCAAATTTCCCTTTGTATTTTTTGATATCTTCTGGTAATGCATGTAAAGGCCAATGCGGTGCCTGATAGGCTAAATAAAGAAAGAAAGGCTTGTTATTGTTCTTCGTTTCTTCGATAAACCGAAGCGCATAATCTGTATAGGCATCGGTAGAATAGTAATTGGCTCCCGGAGTGAATTCTTCATTGCCTAATGCTATTGTTAATTTTTGATTGGGACGATAAGGTCTGTTTTCAAAATAACTGTTTGCTCCATCTATTAAACCAAAGTATTTATCGAACCCCCTTTGTAAAGGCCAATTTTCTTTATTTTGCCCTACATGCCATTTTCCTCCCATAATGGTATTATATCCATTTTTTTGTAATACCTCGGCAATAGTGACACTTGTTTTATTCAAATAACCCTGATAGGCGGGATACGGGCGGGCGTTCACCATATCTCCAACACCTGCCTGATGGGCGTATAAGCCGGTTAATAAAGACGCTCTGGATGGGCAACATCTGGATGCATTATAAAAATTCGCCATTTTTAATCCTTTTGACGCCATTTCATCCAGATTGGGTGTTTGTACATCTGATCCAAAACATCCAATATCCGAATAGCCCATATCGTCTGCCAGAATAATGATGATGTTGGGTTTCTTTTTTTGGGCAACTGAGAGCTGAAAAGCACTTACCACCACTACTAACGTATAAAAAATCTTTTTCATCATATTGGTTTATTTCATTATCACCTTGAGGTTCTTGAAAGGTTATTCGCAGAAGACTTCGAGGACCTACTATTGACGTATTCTCTTAAATCTCTAATAATGAGATTGCTTCAATTCCTCGGAATGATGTTCCTATTTTTATCATTGCGAGGAGGTTACGACGAAGCAATCTCTAAAAAATTTATTTTTATCATCAGCTCTACGACTCAAATCATCCGTTTCAATCAGATAAACATTTTTAAATTTACTATTTATACTGATATCTTTTTCAACTTTTCGTAAAGCATTATTTTAAGTATTTATTCAACCGGATATTCTTATTTTCCCGAATTCCTTTCACTACGGCCTGTGCATTAAATTTCGCGCCTCCCTCTAGCGTATGTGTTGCATCTTTAGATCCGAAATACAATTCATTCACTTTTGCCTCACCAATGGTGTCGTATTCATCAGCGATAATTTTGTTTAATGGGATAAAGTATGCGTTGCCCTGCTTCGCTGCTTCCTGTGCCCAAACAGCATATTCCGAGCGGTTTACTTTACCATCTTTCCATGAATTTCTGGGAATTAATGAACAAACTACAGCTGTTGCTCCTTTATCCTGGATATTTTTGATAAATCTTCTCAAATAAAATCCATAGCTATAAACCACTTCTTTTTGCTTTAGAAAGGGATTATAGATTTCCTCAAACTCATCTCCGTTTCCTTTTATAGTTCCTCTTGCTCTTAAAGTATCAGCAAGCGGGCTGCTATCATTATGTCCAAATTGCATGATTACAAAATCCCCAGGTTTAATATCATCCAATACTTTTTGCCATAATTGCGGATTATTATAAAATGTTCTGGAGCTAGTTCCTCCTAAGGCCCTGTTTTCTACATTAATTTTATCCTGATTAAAATAATCTTGCAAAAAATTTCCCCAGCCCCATAAACCACCATCCCCTTTACCTTTACCATTCTTGACGGTGGAATCACCAATTAAAAACAAGGTTGGCTTATTATTTACTTTTTGATAAATGAAAGAGCTTAATAACGTTATTGACGCTATCAAAATGATGTATAAAATGGTTTTATTGATTCTCATAGCTAATTATTTCCTTAAAAATTGTGCTAATGGATGTTTATTTAATCTTCTAAGCCCTTCTGCAACAGATTCTGCATTGACTAATGCGCCTGCTTTATTGGTGTGGGTATGATCTCCCGGGAAGAAAGATTCTTTCACTTTCTCCGGCCCTAGCTTTTGGTATTTATCTGCCGAAATTGAATTTAGATCTATAAAAGCTACACCCTCTTCCTCCGCAATTTGCTTTGCCCACAGGCCAAAGTCCTTATCCGCTCTTTTAACATTACCTTTATCATCCCATTGGTTTCTTGGAATCATAGACAGGACAATCGGTGTTGCTCCTTTAGCTTTTGCACCTCTGATGAACTTTCTTAAATAAGCACCATAGGTAAATACTGTTTCAGGCTTTCCATCTGGCCAAACCAGATTAACACTGTCTTGTCCAATGCCTCTTAACACCCCACGGTAACCTGCTTTGGTTGTGTCGGGTTTACTTCCTTCATTATGCCCAAACTGAATCATCAGGTAATCTCCGGGTTTTAATAATGAATCTACTTTTGCCCAACGCTTTTCTTTGACAAAGGTTCGTGTACTTCTACCTGCCATGGCATGGTTAGCGATATTTATTTTAGTAGTATCTAAATATTCTCCAATTAAAGATCCCCATCCCCAATATTCTTTGTTGGTATTACGTACGGTTGAATCACCTATAATATATAGGGTTGGTTTATCCTTAGGTTTAAACGCTATAATAATCCCCAAAACAAACAAACAACTCAGTATTTTTTTCATTTTTTATTCGGTTTCAATTGTATATAAACTGGTTGATCTCTATCACAAGATAATTTTCCGTCTTCATACTTTAACTCGGCAAGCTGAATGACGCTTCTCCTTTGCTCATGACCATCTTTCCCTTTATTTTCCGGTGTTTTGCCCGGATGCGTAAAGTAAAAAATATAGGCCTTTCCATCATTGATTACTACATCCGGATGTCCTCCCATTACGCCATCATCTTTTCCTTTTCCGGGTTCAAATAGTATTTCTTTTTCCTGCTTTTTCCAGTTCAGTAAATCGTCCGAATAAAACACGCCCAATCCCTTCCACATGTCTACCACCATCCAATATTTCCCCTTCCATTCGAAAACTTTTGGTCCTTCTCCTCTGGTTGCAATGGCTTTGCCTTTATCAGTCCAGTGATACAAATCATTACTATCGGCATAATAAATAGATTTTCCGTCCATCTCATTATTGTACCACATACGCCATCCACCATCAGGTAATGGATATACACAGGCATCAATAACTTTATTGTTCACTAAATTTAATGTACTCTGGTAATCCCAGTTTAACAGGTCTTTACTGGTAAAATGAAGAATGTTTCTTGGATGCTTCCAATCTGTAAAGACTCCGGGCACATAAGTTAAATACATATGATATATTCCTCTATGTTCTATTACTTCCGGTGCCCAATGCGTATAATCTGCTAAACGGTAATTAATATTTGCCGTATCCCTGTAAGTCCATTTCGCTCCATCTTTGGACTGAGCAATCCCAATACGTGTACCATGTACCCAGGAAACTCCTTCTAATTGGGTTTCGGTAGCTCGTCTGTTCGTATAAAACATAAACCACTGTTTTTCTTTCTTATTCCATATCACTACAGGGTCTGCAGCTCCGTTATAAACAGGGTCGACAAATAAAGGTTTATCCGCCAATTTCCCTTTATTTTGAGCATGACCTGCCTGAATAAAACATACAAATTGGAGTAAAAAGGCAATGGTAACACGATATATTATCTTTACTTTTTCCATTTTATCAGCTCGATATTTGGTTGTTTGATTGCGCCCATCCCTGTTCCCAGATAATACCCCGTATGGGGCGGTTGGTTATAGGCAACATTTTGCCACGCTATGCTAAGGCGATATTGCGGATCATGCATTAAGGTATAGTTTCTGTGTTCCGTTGGTATTGTTGTTGTATATATCCTCAATTTTTGATTGTCGTTTGTTCTTAGTATTAACTCTTCACGCCAATCCCCAAAGATATCTGCACTTAAATTAGGTGTACTTTTACTACCGTTAATAGAACTTGCTCCTTCTGCTGTAAAAATTCTCCCTTTATTGTATTTTTCAATATAGTTTGAGTTCAATAACTCCCTACTTAAATCGCCATCCCACCAGATCAGAAAGTTAACAGACCGCGGTGCGGGACCTACAATATTTCCTTTCATATCGTAGGCTTCACGAGATCCGGACCACCACATATATGCTCCTTTATGCGCCGGGTCTATATTCTCTGCTACGCCACGACCAACATCCTGATCTATTGCTCCTTTAAAAAGTATTTCACCGTTTTTGGCGTCATATAGCGCGGCTCCGATACCTTTCGCTCCGCCTTTCAATTCGTGTATTCCAAAAACTTCCAACCCTGGCCTTTCCGGATCTAAATCTCCAACATGCAGTGCATCTCCATGTCCCAAACCTGTCGTAAATAAACCTTTGCCATTATCGTCAACTACCATCGAGCCAAATATGATTTCGTCTTTGCCGTCGCCATCCACATCCGCTACGCTTAAATTATGATATCCCTGCCCCGAGAATGGATTTCTACTGTCTTTGGTATCAAACTCCCATCTTTTGGTTAGCTTTCCATTTTTAAAGTCCCAGGCTACCAGAACACTTCTGGCATAATATCCCCTGGTCATTACCAAACTTGGGTGCTTACCGTCTAAATAGGCTATACAGGCCAAAAAGCGATCTGCCCGGTTTCCATTATAATCGGTCCTTCCGCCACTTGCCAGATGTCCCCAATCTACAACGTTCCCCCTCCCAGGTAAGTAGTCTACTGTAGTTATCGCCTCCCCTGTTAATCCATTAAACACAGTCAAATATTCCGGTCCTTTTAATATACGTCCCAAATTTCCCGATTTAGGATCTAATTCGCGCCAATCTTTCGCTCCGTCACCTATCACTTTTCCTTGGGCATCCGTTGTTCCATCTGCCGTTTTACATACAAATTCTGCTCTGCCATCACCATCCAGATCATAAACCATAAACTGGGTATAATGTGCCCCTTCTCTAATGTTTTTACCTAAATTAATTTCCCATAAAAAAGTACCGTCTAATTTATATGCCTGAAATATGGGCTCCGATGTGATCCCATTTTGTGAATTGTCTGCTCCGCGCCCGGTTTGGTGTATGATCAATTCATATTCGCCATCGCCATCTAGGTCGCCAACGGAAATATCTCCAGGTGTATAACCTGGTGGCGTTCTCAATGAAATTTCCAGGTATTGTTGAATTGGTGTGTTGGCTTTTAATGTATATGATTGTGCTTCCGCCTCGTGTCCTTTGTTGACAGGTTTAACAGAATAGATGACATTTTTATTTAAATCTACTCCGGCGTCCATAAAATTGGTTCCTTTTGTTAACGGTTCTTTATTTAATTTTTCATCTTTTCCGCTTTCATATTTTCTATAAATATTGAAAGCCGTTTGGAGAGCATCTGTAGCCAATAGTCTCCAGCTTATAAAAACACTGTCTGCCGCTGTAGGCATGGCTATTATCCCCCTAGTTAGATACTCCATGCGCCTTTGTGCAAGGGCTTGACTACCACTAAATACAAATAGTAACAGGCAGCCTATAAAGTAAAGATTTCCTTTTATGCTCATGGATACGATTGGTTTTGATCTTTTCATTTAATTGGGTTCGGTTATATCGGAAATCCAAGGTAAAAACTTTCTACAGATCAACTGTCATGTACTATTATGATGTGAGAAATTCAGAAAAAATAAAGCCGAACTTTTGAAGTCCGGCTTTTATCTTATTTATTAAAAGTGCTTTATTTAAAATTTCTCAAATTCACCTTTAACGCTTTTATCCAGTTTTTCCAGATCAACTTTTTCACCGTTGATGATTACATTATCGAATACCATACCTTTGGTATAATTCGACTGAACAGGAATTTTCACTCCGTTAATTGTTGAGTTACTAATTCTTAAATTCTCAACCGGAGATTCTTTATATGCATTAATTAAAACGCCAAATTTCCCTCCCTGTTTGATATTCAGGTTCTCGACACTGATATTTCTTATGGTAGGCAGGAAATCGCCCGGCTTTTCGTAAAACATATCACAAAGAATTGCAGCTTCTTTGTAAGTACCTACTTCAACATTCCTCATATAAACATTTTCAATAATACCACCTCTAAGGGAACTGGTTTTTAATCTCAATATTCTATCCAGATTCGGGCTGTCCATAATCAGATTTTGCGCGAAGATATTCCTTGCACCACCAGAAATTTCACTTCCGATTACAACACCACCGTGTCCATCTTTCATCTCACAATTTTCAATAATGTGGTTTTCAGCTGGTCTGGCGATGTTTCTTCCATCTTCATTTCTGCCTGATTTAATGGCAATACAATCGTCTCCTGTATCAAAATAACATCCTGTAATCAAAACATTTTTACATGATTCCGGATCGCAACCGTCGTTATTTGGACCATGTGTAACCACTTTAACATTTCTAACGGTTACATTTTCACATAAAACTGGGTTGATATTCCAAAATGGTGCATTTATGATCTTTACATCTGCGATAAGCACATTTTTGGACAAATAGGGTTGAATAAACGGAGGTCTTAAATAACTCCCGTCTCCGTGGATTCTTTCTCTTGCCGGAACTAAATCTTTCACCTGTTGGGTTAATATCTTAACAGCAGCTAATTGATTTGGTATTCCTTCTTTCCATCCGTATTCTTTTTTTGCTTTCCATGGCCACCAGTATTCGTTATTTGCATTTCCATCCAATATTCCATTACCGGTAATTGCAATATTTTCCTGTTCATAAGCATAGATCAACGGAGAATAGTTCATACATTCCATTCCCTCCCAACGAGAAAAAACAAGTGGTTTATAGTCGTTTACATCTCGACTGAATAAAATTTTCGCTCCGTCTTCTAAATGAAGATTAACATTGCTTTTCAGGTGAATTGGCCCACTCAGGAAGGTTCCTTTGGGAACAATCACCCTACCGCCTCCATTAGTATGGCAGGCTTCAATTGCTTTCCTTATAGCTTCTGTGCTTTTAACTGTACTATCTAAGCTCGCTCCGTAATCAGTAATCTTGTAATCTACTTTTTTAAATGTAGGAGCAACAATTAATTTCCTGATACTATCTGCTGTTTTCCATGCATTTGCATCTGCAGATGAAATCTTGCCTTTCGTGGAACAGGAGACTATCAATGCCCCCAACAATAATGCAGCTATGGCTTTTTCTAAAAATTTCTTCATTACGTTTTGCGTGTTTGTTTTCTTTAGGTTACTAATATACCAAAGTAATCCCCATTAAGCCAATAACAACGTCGTTTGCCTTTGTTTCAATACTGATATTTTTCAACTTTTTATTTGGATCTGCTGGCATATCCAATAAGGTGACTGCTCCACCTTTTACTCCGTAGCTGCTAAATCCCTGTATCGTAGAAAAAGAGTTATTGTTCAGTTTAAACTCGCCGCTCTTCAAATATAAGCGTGGTGGTCTCGGTGAATCTATAGCAAAAGCATAATTGTCAATATAATAGTCCTGCTCTATTGGCCACCAATTTTCTGGATTTTTCAACTCCATTACTCTTTTGGTTCCATCGGTATATTCTATGCTTACCGTTCCATTTACTATCCGGCTTTGCATAGGATTAGTAGTTCCCCCCATTAAAAGGTAAACATGAGAAGCGGAACCAGTTAGCGGTATACTTATTTTTGTAGGGAAATTATCCCATTGCGAAGTAAAAACAACGTTCTTATCAGACGGCTGAAATGGAATCCTGAATGATAGCTTTTCATCAAAATTGAGTTGTCCATTATTTCCAGCCAGCTTATTTCTCAAGCCATCATCTTCCAATACAGGTTTAATTAAAGGATAACACCAGTTTCCAATACCCTGAGTAGGCAATTGTAAAGTCGTTACAGCTGGTCTTGGACTCAGATATTTATTTTCGAACACCCTGATTATTTGATCATTATAAAAACCGGACAGATCTACAGCTTTGGTTCCTTTAATTTTCGACGGCTTTATATTCCAATTAATTACCGTTGTATCTAAAAGAATCTTATTATTTGATTTAACGATAATCTGGTTACTTCCAGGAATTAGACTTTCCTGACCAAACGAAAAGGCATTTTTACCATAGACTAAATTCGTCTTTTTTATTCCGTTCTGAAATCCGGGATTCACCATCAATTCTGCACCTGGAATATTCGTACTGCTTACAATATCAAAACTGATTTGATCTGCAGATTGATTTTTATTGTAAGACAAATATATGCGTGGACTAAGGGTTATATGATAAGGCTTATACCAGATCAGTTCTCCTGCTTTTGTTTTCACAAAAATTGTTTTGCTACCTGCATTATTTTTAAAATTGGCCTGAATCTTATTTGCACTCAATTTGATATTGCCCAGAATTTCCTGTGGATCTAGAATCTCCAAAAAGTCGCCCTCTGTAGCATTTAACTTCAATTCATCTGATGTTGACAGAGCATATTCTTCGTACCTGGATATTGCTTTACCTTCCCATTCTATTGTTATACTATTTTCTGCTTCGTTTCCACAATCTATCATAATTTGAGGAACGCCTACGGAGTTATCAACCAAAGTCCAGGAGCTTTTCTTTCCATTTACCGATATGCTTTTTATGCCAGATCTATATGCTTTTAATTGAAGTTTCACATTCATTGAAAACGGAAACTTAGAAACTATTTTATAGGTATCCGCGTTACCATTTCTCTGAAAAGAAACTGCAGCATCCGGAATATCTAAAGACGCATGATCCCAGGATTCTGGTAAACCTGGTTGGATGAGTAAAGTATTATTAAAAGCATCTGGTTGAATCCCAAACAATCCCTCTACCAATGCTCTGCCGGCCATACCAATAGGATCAGCAAAATCCCGATATAATTCTCCTCGCATGGCATCATAAAATGATAACTGTTGGAAATTTCCCGGACTTGCTCCCAGATACATACTTTCTATTAATGCGCTTTCCCAAAGCTTAAAAGCTTCTTCGTTCCTGCCCCCCTGCCAATAAGCCAAAGAAGTATGCATCAATTCTGCTAATGCCACATTATTTACAGACCAGGTATAGGGATGCCAGTTTGTAGTTGAAATCGTATAATATTCTTTACCCTCCAATCCCTTTGCTTTGATTGGAATATGGGGAATTTGCGTATCTATATATCTGAGGGACTGATAAGCTTCAAAATTATCCGGAACCTTAGCATCTATTGCGTGATAGATACTCCAAAGCCCTGGTTGTTCATGAAGCATTTTATTGCCCAACTTGTCTATATATTCGGCATACCAGCCTTTATCCTTTAACCATAAAGTATTTCGAACTGCATTTAATATATGTTCTGCTTCCTTTTCGTAGGGTTTAGGGTCTTTTCCTATGATTTTAGCCAATCGGGCCATTTCTACATTTGCTCGGTAATTATAAGCCGTTGTGTGAGTTACTCCGCCACCGCTATACTGTAAAGCATCACTGGCCCAGATAGAGGCATAGGCATCATACAAACCATCTCCGTCCGCATCGTAATTTCTTTTTTCCCATTTCATGTTCCGCTCTAAAGTAGGCCATAAAGACTTCAGGAAATCAATATCCCTTGTCCATTTAAAGTGGGTATAAATTTGATCGAAGAATACCAAATTCATATTGTAATGATGTGGACGATCGTTGGCATTGGGATTCCTGCTGATATATCCCGAACTAAACATAGATGTTCCCATAACTTCCTTTTGTCTGGCTAAATTCAAGGCTGTATCTGAGACAACGGGACCTGTTTCCGGAGTTAAAACCTGAGAATTTGCATAACTGGAAAAATGTAGTTTTGCTCTGTCATGCCAACCCAGAACGTCAGCGATATAAGCTCCTCTCCAAGCATTCAATCGCATTCTCCAGGCTACCGCTCCGTGTAAATAAGTTGGCGATTCCCAAATTCCATCTGCTGCAGCTGCCAATGTCCCTCCTAAAGTATTTATAAAAGGATCCGGTGTATTGATCTTCACACGATTAACCAGTTTTACTCTCGCAGCTTCCGCATCATCAAACGCCTTTCCCAGATTAACATATGTATTGTTCTGCTGGTTGGCATCCGGTTGATAAATACTAAAATAATAAGGTTGATTGCTGTTTATTTTCAACCGACCGGAGAATGCAGGAGCTGATTTCTTTTCTGATTTAAGAATATTTAAAGGAGAAGCTGCCAAATCAGCTTCGATAATTTTGAATGCTGCTTTTGGAAAAATGCCAATCAGCGTTTTTTTCTTATCCGGAGTAGGTGCTACTTTTCCCGATCCGTATTTCAGCATGAATCCGTCCTTGTTTATTGTATATTCATTATCCAGACAATTCTCCTGATGTAAATAAAAAACTGATTCTGGATCTGCTCCTATATCTCCGTCTCGTGAGAACTTTTTACCGGAAGCTCCACCAAACACCCAGGCTAATTCCAGTGATTTATCGGTAACCTTATCGAATTCTGTTTTTACAATAAAACCGTCTTTTTCTGCACTAGACAAAATGGTAATATTCAATTTTCCAGTACCTAAATAAGATTCATCGGTAATTTCATAAAGCATTGATCCCGGTCGGTAAATCGCTTTGATATTTTTCAATTCGGTAATCCAGACACTATTTGTTCCCTTAATCAAAGCAAAACGCAAGTTCCCTCCCATACCTGGCATATAAAGTGCAAACTCTGGCAAATCTCCCGCTTCGGTACGATAGCCCGTGTTGGTACCATAAAGTGCCCTATTAAACTTTCTTGTTCCGTTCTTTATTACGAAAGCATCATTTTCCGGAAAGTATCTTAAAGGTCGCTCTAAATCATAATTTCTTGATTTCGTCTGTGCGGTTGCTACTGTCAAATTGAACAAGATTGTTAATAAACATAAAAGTGGTATTTCTCTGTTTTTTATCTTAAGTATCTTCATAATCTCTTTGTTGTATGTCTTTAAATATTGTAAACTATTACTTTTCAATTTTAACGTCTATTTACCCTCTTCGAAATATCTAAATTTAATTAAAAGGACCAATTTTCAGGGCATTGCCCTTAAACTACAACCCTTTTCAGATTAATCAACAACTAATTTTGAAGAATAGGTATCGTACCTACAAGCTACTTTCAAAACATAAACCCCTGACTTTGGCTTTTGTAAAAGATTAACTTTAAAAATACCATCCTCGGGAGTAAGTAATCTTTCATATACGGTTTTTCCGTCCAGTGAAATCAGACTTATTACTGCCTGACTAACATTTTTCGAAATAGCTACGTTAATTTCCTGTTTAACCGGATTTGGATAAATTCTTATAGTTTCCGAAGTGATTAAATTGTAACTAACAGAACTTAATCCAACAATTTGTGATTGACCATCTTTATCATACTGAACTAGTTTATAGTAATTTGTTCCGCTAGATGGCGCGTTATCAAAAGCGGTATAGGAAGTAGTTTGGTTCGAAACACCTTTTCCCTTCAATTCTTTCAGGAAAGAAAAGTCATATCCATTACTTGATTTTTCTACTATAAATTTATCATTATTCTCTTCTGAAACAGTACTCCACCGGAGTTTAACCAAGCTATTTTCAATTTTAGCTGTAAAATCAACTAGTTTTACCGGTAAAGTTCCCTGAGATAAGTTTGTTATTTCTGTTTGACTCAACGCGTAATTGAAAAACTTAACCTCATCTAATGCACCTTTAAATGGTGCGTTTAAGTCGTAACAGTTGGCTATATAAAGTGATTCGATACCGCCAATACCATTGGCTATACTGCTACTATTTTCGGGAGCCAAAGCAATCTGAACACCATCCTTATAAATCTTCAGGGTTTTGTCTGCAACATTCCTTACAAAAACTAAATTTACCCAGGTATCATTCAATATCGAAGTACTCGAAGCAGTAGCAGTGCTTTTATTAATATCATCGTCTACCGAAAAATAAATCTGATCACCTTTTAATTCTACACCGTACCATTTACCAGTTGTGCCGATAGCTGCATTTTTAGCAAATGTTCCTTTATGTAAAATATAAGACGAAGTTGATGCAGGAGTTGATGCTTTCACCCACAAAGAGACACTAAAGGAATTCTTATCAAACTTAAGACTTTCATTATGCGGAACTACTATCGCAGAGTTTGCTGCAACATCTTGCAGATTTAAACTATTATTTAGTTTTCCACTTTCCCAGGCATATGAATTTACATTGCTGATGGTTCCGTTATTCTGATAAATGCTGTTGTCAATTATATCTATACCATTGGTTGCATCCAAATGCCAATCGGCTACTATTCCCTGTGGAAAAGCTGCAGTTTTAAATTCCCAAACCTGGCCTGTTTTAGTACCTTCGTCGTTTACCGCATCGACTCTCCAAAAATATTGTGTATTTCCATTTAAGTTGGTTAACTCATAACTTTTTGTAATTACTGGTAATTCTGTTACAAACGTTAAATTACTCGCCGAAGTTCCAGCATATAGTTTAAAACTAGTCGTTTTGAATCCCCCGTCCCAGCTCAACTCTGCTCTATCCATTAACGCAACTTCTCCCTGATTTACAGGTTTAGGAGAAGATGCTTGAATAGGTAAAGGATCTACATTGTAATCTGCCTGAATTTGAGCATCTGTAAGTACGTAATTATAAATTTTAAATTCATCCAAAAGGCCCTTATAAGGAGCTGGCGCGATGGCTTTAACTACCCCTTTTTCATTATTTAACAGTTCTAATTCACCAATATTCCCCAATATTAAAGCACTTTCTTCACCAATATTATCTATAGCGCTAGTTATGGCTTTCTCTCCTTGTTTCACTCCGTTTGCATAAACTTTTAGTTTCCTATTTTCAAAATCCCTAATTAGAACCACATGTACCCATTCGTTTGTATAAAAAAGATAGCCATCAACACCAAGCTCATCTTTATTCCTTTCATCATTATCTATAGCAAACCTTAATTGTTTGCTTTTAAACTCAAGGTTATATCTATTTCCTGTAGCTCCGGTGACGTTACTTTTAGTCATAGAACCTTTACAAAGTAAATATTCACTAACACTATTAGGCAACGCTGCCGCAGGGGCTTTCATCCAGAAACTAATGGAAAATGAGCGATTACTGAGATATAACTGATCGTTATTTGGAATATTGATTACATCCATATTGGTAGTAGCTGTTGCAAAATTAATCGCACTACCAACTTTTCCTTCCGTTTTTATATTTGCGCTTTCTTCAAGAGCTAATGTTCCGTGATTTTCATAAGGACTGGAGTCTGTTATCTGATTACCATTATTTAAAATATCATCAAAAGACCAGTAGCCTACCAGACCATTTGGAATGTCTGGCATCACACGAAAACTCCATATATCTCCTGTGGCGACTCCTTTGCTATTCTCTGCATCAACTCGCCAATAGTAGGTCTTTCCTTTAACTAAGGAAGATGCGGAAATTGTATAATTAATTGTTGTTGAGTTTGAAATAAACGCTAAGTTATCAGCAGATTCACCAATAAAAATCTTATAAGTTGTTGTATTTGCGCTCCCTATCCAGCTTAACTGAAGATTTCCAGTATTAATGTGACTTAATAATTCAACATATTTATAGGCATTTTTCGGAGTTGGAGAACTTGTTTTAACCGGAGCTGTCGGGATTGGCGCGGTCAGAATACTTACTGCTGCGCCATAAGCTGACTCTGCATTTGTATTGACAGCTTTAATCCGGTACCAATATTTTACATTTGGTAGTCCATTATTGTCCTGATAAGTTATTGTATTTGCAGGTACATTATCTAAAACGGAATAACTGACACCATCCAAAGAACGTTCTATCACAAAGCCATCCTCGTCGTTTGAATTATCAGTCCACTTTATGGTAATGGTACTTTGTGGACTTGGCGTTTCTACAGAAACAGAACTTAAAAGAATGTTTGATGGTGGTATTATAAATGGGGATGGAGGTGTATCCATCAATGAATTAATGTAAACTTCTATATTCAGATATTCGGGATTGGATAAACTATATTTTACAGCATCTGTCTTATCATTCTTATTTAACCCATTTGCGTCCTCCCAGATATCAGGTATACCATCTTCGTCGGAATCTAATGGAGCTGGAGCACTAAATACATTTCCAACACCTCCATTAGCCAAAGGCAAATCTGATTCTGTATAAACGTAGATACCTGATGTACCTACACTGCGCAGATCACTAATCATCAACTTATCAACCTGATCTCTTCTTGGATAGGAAGCCCCAACATGATCACAAATCCAATAATATGCCTGTTCTGCTGTCATTGTAGGATTTTTCATAGGATAATCATAAGGAACTGCTTTTAAACTAGATTCATCACCCGTAGGATAACTGATGATATCATAAGGAAGATCTATCCCATTCAGCACACCATCCTTATTATTATCAAAATAGTTACCGGATCCATAAAGGTTAAAGTTCGAATTTCCCCTATTAAATGGTGTTGCCCAGTTATCTCTAGTACTTGGTCCACTGATAAAATAATTATTAATAATATTTACAAATGATTCACCAGCTGAGTCTCCCCCCATGATATAAGCTTCTCCCGACTCTGAGTGTCCATAAGTATTGCCATAATTTCCCCAGTTATAAACTACATTGTTCACAAACTCATTTATTCCTTTTACTTTCGGATTTCTTGTTTTATTGCTCGAATAAAGATTTCTGATCAGACTTATTTTTCCACCTTCCGAAGGCTGCATCAATCCTCCTGCCGAATGGTTATGTCTGTGCAGACCCTGGCCAATAATTGAATTTTGGATCGTAATATTATCGGGATTGTTGCCTTTACTATCCCAGTTTATAGAAAACACTTCATCCATACCCCAGGTTACAGAAAGGTGATCTAATATCATATCCTTACCATTAGCTATTCCAGATGCATCGGCACTTTTACTATTACCGTTTCCTGATGACAATCTAATCCTGATATAACGGGCTATGGTATTATCTGAACCGGAAAAAGAGACTTTTCTTCCGTAAAGGACTATACCTTCGCCCGGCGCTGTCTGTCCGGCGATAGTTGTATTCTTAGGTATCGCTAAATCGGCACTTAGTTTAATTATTCCACTAATAGCGAAAACAATAAATCTTCCTTGTTTACTACAGGCATCTCTAAAAGAACCGGGGCCACTATCGTTTAAATTTGTTACAATATAAACCTCTGGATTTTGTGCCCCTCTCGCTCCTGTGGTAAATCTACCAAATCCTTCAGCTCCCGAAAAAGCCAAGGTCTGAGCATTTACTTTGCTTGCAGATAGATGTAATATTACAAACGTAACTAACATCACGACATAAATTAAATGTAGTTTTTTTGACATGTTTTTTTATTGAATAGATTTATAAAACCCTTAGAATATTCGTGAGAAGTGTGAGCCAGAAATAATACTGACTCACAAAAACCAATTTACTCATATTCAACAGGGCTGTTGATTTATAAAAGATATATCAAACTTAATTTTAACTTATAGAAATGGCTTCCAAAATTTGGTGAATTCATTCCAATTTTTGGTATCAATAAGTTTTTGATAATCAATCAACTTTTATAAATAATTAACAAGGAAAACAGATATTATTAATTCTATTTAATTTTATCGTACTGGTCATCGGCAGAGATTTCCGTGTATCTTTTGGCCTTAGCCATTTCTACCAATGCCCGCAATACCGGACCTTCGCCCATAGGATCGTTTTCCTGAGTAGGACGATTGTAATAGAATGTTAATGAAGGCATAATTCCTGTCCCGACACATATGCTGGTAATATCCCCCTTGTCAGTCATTTTTGTATTCATACCTTTCAACCCTTGTTCTGCGGCATAGATATAATCTTTATTGATCCAGCCTTCTCTTACACCTCTTGCGATACCAAAAACGAACATGGCTGTTCCGGTAATCTCTTCATACGAATCTGTTTTATCTAATACCTGATACCACAATCCGCTTTTTCCCTGATATTGAAGAATTCCTTTTATCTGGGCATTGTAGTTTTCTATTAATGCCACTCTTTTAGGATGGTCTTTAGGAAGTACAGTTAATAAATCGGCTTTTGCCATAAGCATCCACCCATTTGCCCGGGACCAATGTGCAACACCATGTTCTTTAACATCTGTATGAAAACAATGATAGTATATTTCCTTGCCGGGATGCCATAAATATTTGTGATAGTTGAGTATCTGATTTGCGGCATCGTCAAAGTACTTCATATTTCCGGTCATTTTACCCATACGCGATAAAAAGGAAAGTGCCATAAAAAGATCATCTGCCCATATGGTATTTTCATGAGGCCAGATACGGGCAATGGTTCCGTCTTTCAATCTTGGCTCGGCTACCATCAAATGCTGTTCGGTTGTATTGATATATTCTAAATATGACTTATTGGGCTTTTTCATATACAAATCGATTAAGCTAGCCCCCATAGGTCCATTATCATCCAGACGTTTATTTCTGGATATCATGTGCCACGATAAATTGCGAACGCCCCGCCAACCACTTTGCTTATATGCCTCATTAAATTGCCTTTTGAAATAATCAAGATTGTCTTTTTGAAAAACGAATTGCATATTTTCATCTACATACGCCGCATATTTCTCATCTTTTAATAGCTCGCTTAATTCTAACATCGCAATTTGCAATACACCGTTTGTGTAATGCCAATCATTGTATTTACTACTTACTTTCATATCCATTGTAAACGGAACATTTTTCAGACTTGTGTAAGTTTGTTTTGTCTGTTTATTTATGAAAGTATGTGGTGTTTCTGAAATAATACGATTAGCAATTGTAGTTGCCAGTTCATCCACCTTAAGCGTTGCCTGAGCAAATAGTTCTCTGCTAACCAGAGTAGAAACAATCATTAACAAGAATACTTTTTTCATTATTTTTTGGTTAGTTATAACTTTTAATTTAACGAAGTACTTTCTATTTTTTCTGGATTTTAACCTTACTAGCGGAAATTTCTTTGGAAATTTTTATCTGTTCGAGCTTGTAAAATGTGTTTATTAATATTTTGTCTGTCTTATTCCCTGATATTGAAATTATCGTATTCAAGTTAGTGTCAGTTTTTAAATTATCCAGAGTTACATTTTTAACGTTTCCAAAATTTATGGCTGCTCCTTTTTTAGCATAAATGGTAATATCTTTCAAAGATATATTCTCTGATTCCTGTATATCTGCTCCCTGATTGGAGTGAACTACAAAGTTTTCTATCTGAAGGTTTTTAATATTATGCTCTGGTAATCCATAAAAATACATAGCCTTATTTGCTTCGCTACAGTAAACATTTTTTATAGTTATATTTTTAAATGTTGGAGTGGTTTCATCTACAGGAGGGAGTTTTTCCTGACGTACAATCTTCGTCCCATCTTCCAATTCTTCTACCGCAGATTTCCCTCCATAGTATAAATTGAAATGCAGTGGTTCGGTCGCAATATCAATCATACTGATATTAGATATAAAAATATTTTCTACCACGCCCCCTCTCCCTCTGTTGCTTTTAAAACGCAAACCAACGTCAGTTCCTAAGAACTGGCAATTTGTTACAGAGATATTTCTAACCCCGCCGGACATTTCACTCCCTACCACAAAGCCTCCATGCCCTTTGAAAACGGTACAATTATCTACAATCACATTTTCACATGGCATCCCTCTTTTCCTGCCATCCTCATTTTTTCCGGATTTTAAGCAAATTCCATCGTCTCCAACATCAAAAGAACTATTCACCACAATTACATTCTTGCAGGATTCCAGATCCAGACCATCACCGTTTTGTGCATAAGACGGATTGCGTACCTGAATTCCGTCTATAATAACATTTTCACACATTAATGGATGAATATTCCATGCGGGGGAGTTCTGAAAAATCACTCCCTGGAGATACACATTTTTACATTCTCTGAAACTTACCATAACAGGACGTAAAAAATCGCGTACCGACTGCCATTCTTCATCAGTTTTAAAATGCCTTGGAACGTTCATATCGCTAATGGTGTCGCCATGTAAATATTGTGCAGAGGGCATCCAATAATCACTGCGCTTAAATACACCACCACCTGATACCGTCTTTTTCCAAAAACTTTCTGTTACTTTCTGCTTTTTCAAAGGTCTCCAAAATTGTCCGTTACCATCAATTGCTCCACTTCCTGTAATAGCAATATTTGTTAGATTTTTACCCCAAATAGGAGATTGGCAACGCCTGGTATCCAATCCTTCGAAAGACGTTTCTACGATAGGATACAGGTTTTTATCAGGCGAAAACAAGATAATCGCTCTGTCTTCTAAATGTAGGTTGATATTACTTTTAAACTGGATAGGACCAGTTAGCCATATTCCTGCAGGTACTGTCAGCATTCCACCTCCTTTTGCAGAAAGTGCATCAATGGCCTTACTAAACGCCTGTGTATTTAAATAGATCCCATCGCCTATTCCTCCGAAATCAGTTATTTTCACCTTATTATCCGGAAAATTTGGAATTGCCAGCTTCGGCATACTAAACGGTAAATTGTCATACAGATAGTCATAGCGATCTTTCGCATATATTCCGCCAGCGATAAAAAACGTTAATGCTAACAATAATATCTTCTTCATGTAATCAAGTTTTAAAGGATTATTATTTATGGTATAAAAGTGTGGGCTTATCATTTTCCAAGATATAAACATCCCATAATAAATGGGCCTGTCGCTTTAGAGTCATTATCCCTAACACGTTCATTAACATAATAAGCTATACTTCCGTCGCGGTAAGGATGCCCGCCCAATCCGGCAACGGCGCAACATTTTGTCAACGTAAGTGTACCGTCAGGATTTTTCACAATCAGATCTTTCATAATGCCCTGACAGGCTTTTTCCGCTATTGCCAAATACTTTTTATCTAAATATCCCTTTTTAACAGCTTTAGCATACCCATACATAAACATAGAAGAGACAGAAGCTTCATGATAATTTCCCGGATATTCTGGTTTATCCAGAACCTGATACCACAATCCGTTTTTATCCTGATATTTTGGTAAAGTATCTGCTAAATCTTGTACAATTTTGATTAGATCTGCTCTTCTTGGATGATTTTTTGGAATAAAATCAAGCACATCAACCAAGGCCATATACCACCAACCAATACTTCTTCCCCAAAAGTTTGGAGAGTGACCAGTTATTTTATTGGCCCATAATTGTTGGCGACTTTCGTCGTAAGCATGGTAATAAAGCCCGGTTTTAAAATCATAAGTTCTTTTAGCTGTTACCAAAAACTGATTAATTACATCGTCTATCCATTCGGGCTGACTAAAGGTGAAGGCATATTGCGCCAGAAAAGGGTCGGCCATGTATAACCCGTCAAGCCAGATCTGGTGAGGATATATCAGTTTATGCCAAAAAACACCTTCTAATGTTCTCGGATGATTTTTAAGTTGATTTACCAATAAATCCATCGCGAGTTTATATTTTTCTTTGCCAGTTTCTTTATAAAGGTCAAATAATATCTTCCCAGGATTAATATAATCTACATTATAAGTTTCTACTTTGTATAAATGGATTTCTCCATTGTTATTGATTATTGTATCAGCCCACTTTTCAACATAATCAAAGTATTTTTGGTTTTTAGTCTCTTTCCAAACCTGTAACATGGCCATACAACCAACTCCCTGTGAATAACCAAAATATAGTCGCTTTCCATGATCTAACTGCCAGGCTTCAGGAAATCGCTTCATCTCCGAATCGGCAAATAACATCCCAACTTTCTGTGCAAATGCAATCTGTATATTTAATAAGGAAACAACTAATAAGAATATCTTTTTCATCATCGGCTTAATTTCGGTTCTAGCTAATATGAATGAAGCTGTCTAAAAAGCCAAACATCATCGTCATTGCGAGGTAACGAAGCAATCTAATGATACCAAAAACGCAGATTGCTTCGTCATACTTCCTCGCAATGACGCGTTTTTTAGTATTCGAGAACCTTTTTAAACAGCTTCATTATTTCGTTAAGGCATTGGTTTTAATCCGTCCCACCTGACATCCCATGTTCCATCTTTAGGGAAACCCGGCGTTTCTATTTTATTACCATCCCAACCAGCACACATCATAGCTACAGCAGTTAATAAACCACCGTTACCCGGCAAATAAACTCTCAGTCTGGAATCCTGATAATTATGTCCATTCACCAAATAAGTATTGGTTCGCTTATCCATCAGTAAAGCATCAACCGCTTTAGCAGGTTCATTTAATCTAGCGGCGCACATCGCTGTCATTGGATAGTCCCAACCCCAGGTTTTACCCCAGTTCCAATGATCAAGAACCCAATTCAATGTATTTGTCATGTAATCTTTTCTTACCAGTTTGTTCTCCGGTAAGATTCCTAATGCCCCGAGAACAGCAGGGTGATCCGAGGTATAACGGATATCAATATAAGTATCTACAGCATTTTCAGAAGCCAGGTACAAACCATCTTTTGACGCTAAAGGAGATAATTTATCTATCAGTTCATCCCATTCCAGATTACGTTTTTGTCCGGCCCTTTCTCTCCATTTTTGCGCAACTCCCATTGCATAATGCCAATAAGAAATTTCAAAAGGCGGGTTTATTGTTTCTGAAGCTCTTAAAGTTTCCTGTGCTGCGATGATTCCTTTGAGAACATAACGTCCTTCCAATTGGTCGTAATCAGCAAAAGAAGCCATAAATTTCGCTGTTTCTTCTACCAGAAAACCATATTTTTTAATAACTTCATCAGATGGGTTATTTCTATAAATCAACTCGGCCATATAAATAAAATGCGGCTGTTGCCAGATCAAAAAAGACCCTACTTTTGAAGGGGATTCTACTCCGGAAGGATCTGTCATTTTCATCCATCTTGCGCCATCATACCCCTGTCGTTTTGCAATTGATTTAGCTATTGGATAAGCTTGTGTATACCAATCCATGCTACGCTCTAATAAATCAATGCGATTCCATAAAGCAAAATGCACAGCATGCCACCAATGCATTTCCAAATGGAATTTACCAAACCAACTATTATATGTCAAACCTGTCTCCTGTGGCGGATACATACCTGCTGATTGAATAGCCATTAAATATTGTGAAAGAACGACTCTTCTTTCCAACTCTTTAGCTCTGCTATCGGTTGCCTTCGAAAAATCAACTGCTCCGCCACGTTCCCAAAAATTTTGCCAATACGTAGAAGATGCATCAAAGGTTTGTGCTACAGATTGAGCTTGTTCCAATGGTTTTTCTTTTGTGAACTCGCAGGTAAAGGCCAGATTCTCTTCTTCCGGATTAAGTGTAAAATAATGAGCCTCTTTTTCTGTTACCGTTGCTTTACCCTCCCATTTCACAGTTACATAATATACCGTAGAGTCCAGTTCTCTCTTGAATATTACCGAATGGGTATCTTGAGATAAAATAGTTGTTTTATGCTTATCAGGCACAGTTCTATCACAAGCATCATCGGAATGATTTCCTGTAGGATATGAAAATCTAAAGTTTATTTTCAGTTGACCTGTTGTCATCAAAGGACTGTTTACTCTAACACCTATTTGATCTGATTTCGGATCACATGAAGTTTCAACAGCAACCGGGCTTGAATTAACCTGAAATTTGCTTTTAATAATACCTTGCCAAAGGTCAAGCGTTTGATCTATTGATTGTATATCATTAGCTGGTACAAGTGCGCCATTTTCATTTATAATCTCAAAACCAATATTTCCTAAATGCAAACGGTGCGGATTAACACGATACCAATCGGCAGCTTCTTTATGTCTGCCCGGCTCGTTAAATTGTACAGAGTATAATTCCTTTCTTCCTCTAAAATCATACTCTTTCAACGTTTCTTCAAATTTGTAATGATTTGGATTTGAAAAACTATGCCAGCCCCATTGCGACTGAGTGCCAAGCGGTATTCCATTAGCATACGCTTCTGGAAAAGTTTGCAAACCTGTCGCATCTACGGTAAAAGCAAAATTTCCGTTTCCTACAGAAAGCGATGCTAAGCTGTCCAATGTTGTAACATGTGGATTGTTTCTTTCCACCAGGCTATTGCGATCTATTTTATCAACCTTTTTTGTCCCACAAGCAAGAAACAGAAGTACTGGCAGAGCAATCAAAAAACTTTTTCTCATATTATTTACTATTCGAATTTTTTTAAATTATATCTACTATTTATAAAGAGAAACGCTCTCAAAAGGCGCCCATCTTTCTTCTAAACATTATTTGTCCTTAAGATGATCAACAAACGAATTCAGATACACTTCTACATTCGTATAGTCTTTACTTAAGTTATATGCTGAGCCGTCTTTAGCAGATTTTGGATTAAGTCCATGCTTAATTTCCCAGGCATCAGGTATTCCATCTCCATCGCTATCTTTTAGATAAATCCCTCTCTTTAACTCGGGCCATCCTCCAACAGCATTTTGCGAATCAATAATCCCTTTATTTCCGCCACCATAGGTTTCTCCTCCTTTTGCTGTTCCAGTACGTACCTCTTCAACAACTCTCTTGTCATAGCTGTCCCTACGAAAACTAGCCCCTGCCTTTTCTAACACATTATGATAAGCCGATAAAGCAGATTCCTGATGAATAGGAATGGACGGAAAAGGTTCATTCGCTTTTTCTCTCTTTTCTTTGCCTATACCTTTCCAATTATCTGTTGTGACTTCTTCACTTCCTTCCATAATGTTATCCATCAGGTAATAGGCTCCAGTTCCATCTTCAGCCGGGTCTAAAAGCCATGCTTTCTTATCTTCTGAAGTAGCAGGTCCGGGTTTGTAATAATTAGCTACAAAGTTCACTTTGTTTCCACGACCACCGCCATAAGCAGATTTATATCCCCAATTGTATACGACATTATTTCTAAAATCTACCGGATTACAACCATCAGAAGCAAAGCGGGGATTACGGCTACTGTTATGAGCTATTAAATTATGGTGGAATGTCGCTCCGCAACCTCCCCATATCCCCCCAAAACCATGTGCCCCTTTAGAATGTGCAGATTTGGATAAGCTATGACTAATTATACACCACTGCACCGTTACATTCGTCGAGTTATACACAGACATGCATTCATCTACAGACCAGGATGCCGAGCAATGATCGATGATAAGATCTCTAACCCGAAGTGCTCCAATAGCGTCATCTTCTACAGCATGCAGATCACCCATTCTAGAGCGGATATAGCGTATAATTACATTGTTTGCTTTAACAAATAGTGGGTAACCTTTTAAACATATACCATCACCAGGCGCACTTTGCCCGGCAATAGTTATACTGTCATTACTAATAATTAGCTTAGATTTTAAATCAATAGTACCATCTACGGCAAATACGACAATCCTGGCTCCCTTTTGTTCAATCGCTTGCCTAAGGCTCCCTTCTCCGGAATCATTAAGATTGGTTACAGTGTAAACTTTGCCACCACGGCCTCCAGCAGTGAATTTACCGTATCCTTCAGCAGTTGGAAAAGCAAGAACCTGTGCTACCGCAGGACTAAAATAGCAAGCCAACAAACAGCATATGAGTAATATTTTAACCTTAACTGCTTTCTGAAATATTTTCATTCTGGTACTATCTATATAACGGATGTTGTTGATTTCTTAATTCGGGGTTTTCATTCATCATGGTATTGCTTAGCGGCAATAATTCCGTTTTATTTTTTGTTAAACCATCAAAGAAACGGGTTACCCATACGGCATCAGCCTTCAATTCGTTATTATTAAACATTGCGCCACCATTAGTTCCGTACAGATTTACCAACGTATAACCTCCGGTTTGAAGTAAACCTTTTTCTACTTGATCCGGCTCGGTCAAATATGTTTTATATGCTGATAATCCTATAGTTGGTTCTTCGAAAGTTGTCATATTAAAGCGCTTGTAAGCCGCAAACCTTGGTATATTTACATATTTCCCTGTATGATTAGCCATATCCAACAGCTTGCTCTTTTCAGTCATTAAGGTCTCGTACTGTACACCCCAACGAACAAGGTCTGTTCTTCTGACCCCTTCAAAAGCCAGTTCTAATTTGCGTTCTTTAATAATTGCATTTAAGAAATCTTTTGGATCCGTTGGCGTTATACCTATTTTGCTTGCGTCATTTTTAAATGCTCTTAACCTTACTTTCTCGAATGCTTCTTTTGCACTAGTTGTCACACCATTCAACTCACTCTCTGCCTCTGCATACATCAATAAAATATCAGCATAACGTAATATAGGTGCATTTACATCTCTTCTTGAATCACTTGAACCGCGGTCCTTTTTCCAGGTAACACGATATTTCCCTATTGTTCTGCCTGGATAAGCATTCATAGAAGCTGTTCCTGCTGCATTTAGTATTTCATAATTACACAACGTTACATCGCGGCGTTGATCTCCATCCTCATAGTCAAAATAAAGTGTCGGCATAGCGGCAATCTGTGGAGCTGATTTGCTATAAATACAGCCTGTAGGTGTAGAAATACCGGAAGTATAAGCCAGGCGCACATCCGGATGATTTGGTCCGTACATCCCAAACTCCCAGATAGACTCATCATTATAGTTTTTCGTCATCAGGTCTCTCCATAGTTTATCATAATTAGCCAGCAAGCTGTTCTCTTTTCTTCCTATCACTGCATTGCATGCATCTTTTGCTA
Source organism: Pseudopedobacter saltans DSM 12145 (assembly GCF_000190735.1). Taxonomy (GTDB): domain Bacteria; phylum Bacteroidota; class Bacteroidia; order Sphingobacteriales; family Sphingobacteriaceae; genus Pseudopedobacter; species Pseudopedobacter saltans. The sequence goes on along the minus strand of NC_015177.1, from coordinate 4,451,835 downwards.
TTGTATACAGATCTCTAACACGCGCTGCATCTGCTCTTTTGCTTAATTTCACAGATCCCGGATCATAAGTATCCAAATTCCAACGTAATGAATATCCTGCTGCATGAAGCGACACGCGAGCCAATAAACCGTAGGCCGCTTGCTTGGATATGCGTTCTGATGGTATACCTGCTTCTTTTTTCCATGGAATTAACTCGGTTGCTTTTTGAAGATCTGATACACATTGATCATATATCACATCTCTGTCTGTACGAGGTAAGGTAAAAGTGGTAGCATCCATTGTTGGAATTGTCGAAAAAGGAACATCGCCCCAAAAACGTACGATATTAAAGTAGGCGTAGGCGCGAATGGCGTAAGCTTCTCCCAAAAGTCTTTCAATAGATTTTTTATCAGCTTCGGAACTTTTAGACATCAGTGCTGAAATTCCTTTTATACAGCTGTTTGCCCTTTCTGCAGCTGAATACATCGCAGTATATGTACTGTTAACCGTATTGGTAGCATCGTAGGCATAACGAGCGAAAATCTCTTTACTATTATTATTTTCTGTGGCCATACACTCGTCTGTTCCCGACAGAAGCTGGTAATACATTTCCTGATTTATAGCAGCACTATACGCTCCCAATACAGCCATTTCAGCTTTACTGGCATTTTCAAAAGTGGTATTAGTGTCAAACTTCGATTCGGATGGCATATCTAACCATTTTTGACAAGAGCTAAAAAATAATAGAACGCCACAAAATGAAAGTATATTGATGATCTTTTTCATGTTTTCAATTCTTAGAGTTAATTAAAATGTTAGGTTTAATCCTGCTACAAAACTGCGTGTTCTAGGATATGCCGAGTTATCAATACCTCTGGTCAATATTCTATCAGAAGCCGATACTTCGGGATCATAACCACTATACTTTGTAAAAGTATGGACGTTGTTTGCCGTACAGAACACTCTTAAATTATTGATATGTACTTTCTTCGTTAGCTGTGTCGGTAATGTATAACCTAACGTGATGTTATTAATACGGAGAAAAGAACCATCTTCCAGATTATAATCCGTCTTTTCTACAGCCGCAGGTTCTTTATTAGTAGAATTAAGACTCCAGATAGCGTCGCTGCTAAATTGATTAGGATTAAGTGCTGCTAAACGATTTAAGTCTTTTGTTTCTTTTCCGGTAACCGGATCAATTAGGGTGAAACGGTTTGTCATAATCGCAGTGGCATTCTGATTTGGATAATAAGGTCCAACGAAGCGTTGTGTATTCATATTAAATACCTCGTTTCCATAACTAAAGTTCATGAATACGCTTAGATCAAAACCTTTATAAGCAAACGTATTATTTAAACCGCCAAAGAATTTAGGCTCAGCACTTCCCAATACAGTTCTGTCCTGCTCACTCCAAATAGGATTTCCATTACTGTCTGTTTGCCCTGTAACAGGGATAAATTTGATATCTCCGGGTTTTATCCCTGCAACCTGAGTTGCATTCAAGCCACCTTTACGAGGTACACCTGCTTTAAGAGAATACGATCCATCCGGATTTTGGTTAAAATCATCGGTTGTGTAAAGCCCCCCATATTTAAACCCATAAAATTGGCCGAGAGACTCCCCTTCACGAACTATAAATTCCATACGGCTATCTACACTGGTGATCATATATTTACCCACGTCTCCGTATAGTTTTTTCACCTTAGATTTATTAAAAGACATATTTAAATCTGTCCTCCATACGAAACTACCTGCTTTTACATTCACAGTATTAATTATAAACTCTAAACCTCTATTTTGGATAGATGCTATATTCTGAAACTGATCATTATATCCCGAAGATTTCGCAATTCCGTTTTTAATCAGTAAGTTATCAGAAAGATTATTGTATACGTCAAATGTTAAATTGAAACGGCTTTTGAATAAAGACAAATCCAGTCCCAGGTTAGTAGATTGAGTTCTTTCCCAAACTAAATTTGGATTCCCTAACGTACCTTGAGGTACCAAAGCGGGTATTTCTGACTGCCCAACCCAATATCTGCCCCCCTGATACTGTGTAACATACATGTTGTCGTCAATATTACTATTCCCTGTAATACCGTAACCTCCACGTACTTTTAAGCTATTAATAAAAGTAAGATCTTTCATAAAATCTTCTTCTGAAACGCGCCATCCAGCCGATGCAGAAGATAATGTACCCCATTGATTCCCCTGAGCAAACTTAGACGATCCATCGCCGCGTACAGTTGCCGTAAGTAAATATTTATCTCTGTAGTTGTACATTAAGCGACCAAAAACTGAAACGATCCCTTCTTTCCCCTGACCGGACTCCGTTATTTGCTGCCCTGCCATCGAGGTATTATTTAACCCGAAATTATCCTGCGGAAATTTAAGATAGTCATTATCCAATTTCATACTTTCTGTATACCAAGTCTCCTGGCCTAGCATAACATTAAAATTATGCGCGTTTGCCAGAGTCTTTTTGTATGTTAAAGTATTGGCAATCTGTTTTGTCAATTTCTCATTATTATTTCTGCTTCCATAAGGTCCTTGCTTTTCTTTAGCCGCGGACGTGCGTCCGTCATCGAAGTAATCACTACGAACCTGTTGCCAGAAATAACTACCTGCGGTACGGAATGTTAAATCTTTCACCCATGGAATGTCTATTTCCAAAGCAGCATTCACTGTAGGCTGTCTGGTATATCTTGTTTGATTAATTGCATCGTTAGTAATGATAGGATTAGAGATATCGTATTGGCTATCATATACCAACATTTGATCGCGAATATCCGATCCAATCATTTGTTCGTTTGTAAATCTTACTCCTCCTGTTGGCGGTTGCAATAGCGCCATTTTTAGTCGTCCACCTAAAGAACCTCCGCCCTCTATGTTACTGCTGTTTAATCCTACATTGGCATCAAATCGAACTCCCTTGTACAATTCATGATTAATCTTTAAACGAAGGCTGTTTTTCTGATATCCTGTTTTAGCTAAAACACCGTCTTGCCCGGTAAAATTATAATTCACTAAAACTTTTGTTCTTTCTGTCCCACCGGATACAGAAACATTATGGTTTTGCATGATTGCTGTACTTCCGAACATCAAACCCTGCCAATCTATTCCCTCTCGATTTCCGTAATCTTGCGCAATACGAGCGTAAGCTCCTGTAAAAAAGTTTGGATCAGTTACGTTACCTCCAAAATAGGAGGCAAAGTTGTTCTCCTGCCCTCTTAATATCTGATACTCATACTGATATTTCACATAGTCTTCTACTCCTAACATATCTAATTTTTTACCCAGTTTTTCGAAACTGTAATAAGTGTTGTAGTTAACAGTAGTCTTTCCTGCTTTGCCTGATTTTGTCGTGATTAAAATGATACCATTTGCACCTCTGGCTCCGTAAATCGCTGTTGCAGATGCATCTTTCATTACATCGATAGATTCGATATCATTAATATCAATATTGCGAAGCGCATCGTCCATCTGAAAGCCATCTACTATATAAAGTGGCTTTGTACTTTGTGTAATGGACGTCCCCCCGCGTACCAGAATATTAATATCTGCACCAGGTGCGCCACTTTGCGTTACAACATTTACCCCGGCTATTTTACCTGTAATGGCCTGAGCGGCGGTTGTTACGGGTATATTTGCAATATCCGAGCCTTTGATAGAAGCGCTAGAGCCCGTTAGATCTTTCTTCCTTGCTACTCCGTAGCCTATAACTACAACTTCATTCAGCAAGTCCGTATTTTCTTTCATTACAATGTTAAAGGAAGTCTTATCCGCAGTATTAATTTTTTGCGGTTCATACCCTATATAACTAATCTCTATAATAGCATCTGGCTTTACATTTAGAGAAAAATGACCTTGAACATCTGTCATAACACCTTGCTTTTCTCCTGTTACTTTAACGGAAACTCCAATAAGCGGTTCTCCATTAGCTTCTACAACAGTTCCAGTTATTTTTCTTGTATTTTGCGCAAATAATGACTGCGTACACCAACAAAGAAATAACAAAAACAGAGGCAATCTCAATGAGATTTTTTTTAGTTCTTCTTTCATAATTAATTTAGGTTACTATAATAAAATACCTTATGGTACGGCTTTGTTATAATGGTTAACTTAATACTGTTATTTTTTGCTTTAATTTTCTATCATCTTTTCATACTCGCTTTGCCAGGTATTATTTAACTATTATCTTTTTTAATAGGTTCCAAGCTTTAACTTGGTTACACAAACTTATAGCTGTAGTGATTCTTTTGCTTCTAAAAATTGACGAAAAACCTTTAAAAATTGACAACATGGCTTAATAATATATCGTAGATGTGTATGAAGACTGTTTTTTCTGGAAAGTAATAAATACTAAAAGCCATTATTATTAAAAGCCAGTCTCATAGTAAAAAAATGAGTCAGTACAAAGACGTATCTGACTCACTTAAAAACCAATTAATTTACATTCAACAGGGATGTTGACTATATAATACATCAAACTTAATATAAGTAACTAAGATTCTGTTTTAAAAATTAACACAATTATTTCAATTTTAGACACTGTTCTATTTAGATAAAATATATTTAATGATATTGAAAATACTAACCGGTGTGTTCATTTTTTAAATAATCGGATGGAGATATATTATACTTTTCCTTAAAGCATGTACTAAAATATCCGGAGCTGTTAAATCCTATTTGGTAAGCAATTTCACTGACTGTCAATTCTCCGGTAGCTAATAATTGTCTGCCTCTTTTCAATCTAATATCTCTAACAAATTCTACAGGGGTCATATTGGTTAAACTCTTCAGTTTTTTATAGAAAGTAGTTCTTCCCATAGCCATAGAATTTGCTACCGTTTCTATATTAAATTCCTGATCAGACATTTTCTCTTCCACCACCTGAATAACATTTCTTAAAAAGGCTTCATCTTTAGAAGTTATGACTACTTCACTTGGCTCTAATTTTAAAACCGTAGGTTTATCTAAAATATTAGCGACCACCTGTTGGCGGCTTTTTAAAAGATTCTCCAATAAATATTTAATATAATCTGCGTGGAAAGGCTTAGTAACATAGAAATCGGCTCCGTAAGACAACCCCTTTATTTGATCTTCGATAGTTGATTTGGCCGTTAATAAGATTATCGGGATATGACTGGTTACTACGTCATTTTTTATTTTCTCAAGCATTTGTATACCGTCCATTTCCGGCATCATAACGTCGGATATAATTGCATCCGGAACTAATTCAATCGCTTTTAAATATCCCTCTTTACCATTTTCTGCCTCACCTATATTATATGTGTCTTTAAATTGATCAACCATAAAGGATCGTAACTCCATATTATCCTCTACCAGAAGCAATTTCGGCAGCTGGTCTTTGCTTTGTTCTTTATCAGTTTCCTCTACTTTTAATGAAGATCTGTCATAAATTATTTGCTTTGCATCTGGCTTGGACCATTTATTTTCATCCAATAGGTCATTAGTATCAAAATGTAAATTCCCCTCTAAAAGCTCGATAGTAAAAGTCATGCCCTGGTCTGTGTTCTTACTTGCTTTTATAACTCCCCTATGAAGGCTAACAATCTCTTTAGAAATTGCGAGCCCTATACCAGTCCCTTTAAACGCCTTATCCTGTTGATTATCTCCGGCATAGTAAAGTTTAAAGATATCTTCAATTTTATCCATATTTATTCCTATTCCTTCATCAATAATTTGAACGGACACCTTTCCCTCTCTTTTTTCCAATTTCACAAAGATCTTTTTGCCTTTAGGAGTGAACTTTATAGCATTAGAAATAATATTGAAAAAGACAATGTCCATTTTGTCTCTGTCACACCATACAAAAATCTCTTCAGCCGATGAACTTAATTTTAAAGCTATTTCCTTTTCTTCCAGAATATCCACAAAATGCCCAAGCAATCCTGACATAAATCCTATTAATTCTACTTTTTCTATTCTAAGCTTTAAATTCTGCGTCTGGATTTTCCGAAAATCAAGTAACTGATTGACAAACCTGATCATTCGGTCTGCATTTTTATTGGCTACTTCTAGGTACTTAATACCTTTGTCTGACAGACTTTCTGTTTTTTTTAACTTAAGAAGCGGATTTACTATAAGCGTTAAGGGAGTCCTCAATTCATGAGAAATATTGGTAAAAAACTGCATTTTTAATTCAGTCATTCGCTCTTCTACTACAACTTTATTCTTTAACCTGATCATTGTAAAAACGATCCTCCTAGCGATTTCCAGAAAAATTATTGACAAAAATATATAACACAGCAATGCCCAGCCACTTAACCACCAGGGGTTGTTTACTTTGATGGATATACTCTTTTCAGGTGAGTTTTCGAAATAATAATTGTTAACTGTTTTTACTCTGAAGGTGTAGCTTCCGGGAGGGATTTTTGTATATGTCGCTTTTCTTTGATTTTTTACAAAATGCCAATTCTTATCATATCCCTCTAAAATATAAGCATATGAAACGTTATTTGGCACCCGGTAATCAAGAACTGAATATTCAAATGTTAAAACATCCTGATTATAATTCAATATAATATTATCTGCATAGTTAATAGATGATTTCAAGGGAGATGAAGGCTCTTTGATATCGATATCTTTATTATACAATTGGATACCTGTAAAAGCAATATTAGCCGGGAATTGCTCATTTACTATCTTATCAGGATAAAATGAGATATAACCGTTTGTGCATCCAAAGTAAATTTCGCCCTTATTTGATCTAAAACATGCCGCTTCCGATAAACCCGTCCTTGGCAATCCATCATAAGTATCGTAATTTCTAAAAAGTTCATTTTTTATATCTAGTCTGGATACACCATTTTCTGTGGCAATCCATAAGTTTTTGTTATTATCTTCAACGAGACTTAAAATAATATCATTAGGCAAACCTTGTTCCTTGGTATATACTTTAAATTTTAATTCATCATTTAAAGTCTTAGGATCATTAATCACCCTATTTAAACCACCTCCAAAAGTACCTGCCCAAACTTCGTTGTCACTTGATTGATACAGGTATTGAACATCGTTGTTTCCAAGACTATTCTTATCTCCGGGAATTTTAACCGTTGGCCTAAACTTTGAATAATCAGGATTTTCATTAGGATTAAAACGCAAAATCCCATCGGTGGTTGCTAACCAGATATTTTTGTCCGGTCCCTGTATAATATGCCGGATAACATTAAATGTGTGTTTTGGATAATTCTTAAAAGAGTTATTGATGTTTTTAAACTTAACCCGGCCTCTTTCTTCAATAAGCAAATTTATGCCACCTCCAAAAGTTCCTATCCACAATTGTCCGGTCTGATCCTCGACAACACTATAAATCTGGTTATTACTTAGACTGGTTAAATCACCAGGTTCATTTGTATATCTAGAGACCTTATATTTTGTTCTGCTTTCATTTTTGGGCTGTAATTTCAACAAGCCCTGACCTTTTGTTCCTATCCAGATATTCTTGTTTCTGTCTTCCGTTATACAATATATGCTACCCAGATTTTGATTTTCATCCACTACTTCTATTTTCTCACCTTTATAAACCGATAACCCGCCTAGTTTGTTCGTTATCCATATTTTATCATCCGAATCCTGGAATAAGGCCCTGACTTCATTCTCAAACTTATTCGATGGGTTCTTGGTCAGCTGTTTGTATTCGAAGTTATTTGGTGAAAAAACTACTTTATTTATTCCTCCGTTTCTTGTACAAAACCACAACACACCTCTCTTGTCTGAATAAGCCGTTACGATGTTATTGGTAAAAAGTTTATTTTTCTCTTCCGGGTTATTGTAGAAATAGTTTAGCTTATTCGCATTTTTGTCATAATAGCCAAAGCCTCCACCTTTCAGACAAACCCATAACAAATTATTAGCATCTTCGAAAACATTAAAGCTTTTATCATTGCCTTGCCTGCTTTTCGCGACGTAGGGTAAATTATCCTCTTTGTTATGGACAAACGGGTAAAATGATTGAGTAGATGGTTTATATAGAACTACTCCCGCTTTTTCTGGTTCCAGCCAAATATTGCCTGTTCTGTCTTCATATATCCAATAATATGTATTCCCCCCATCATGTTCATATCGGAAACTGGATTTTATATGATTGTAAATAATTAACCCTTGTTTCCTAGCTGTTAAGTAAACATTTCCTGTTTTTGAAACCAGTATATCCAATATATCCGCATCTACAACCTTTTTAGCATAGAAAGCTTTGAATTCAGGATTATACTCTACCAAAAATCCATTCGAAGTAGAAAAGAATAGTTTACCATTGGAATTGGAGGACACTTTGGTAAAATTCAAATTACTTCCGTAAGACCTTGTTTTGGGAGCGAGATAAGAAACATATTTTTTTCCATTTTTTACCAGGCATATCAATCCGTTTTTTGTGCCGAACCAAACTCTATGCTGTTGATCCTCATATATAAAATTGACATTACTGTTTCCAAAAAAACTCTTTTCTGAATTATAATTTACAACATCTATGTCTCCATTCCCTTTGTCCAAGACACATAACACCCCGTTATCTTCCGTTGTCAACCAGACATCTCCGTTAGAAACAGGGATGACTTTATCAATAAAAATATGCTCCAGACTTTCTCCTTTATTGGATTTTATAACTGGCAAAAACTCCTCGCGAGCTTTGTCGAACCGGTAAACTTTCCTGTCATAAGTTTTTACCCATAAATAGCCAATCTTATCTTCAATAATATCACGGATTTTATTGTTCTTTAAAAACGAATTGTCTCCCGGTCTGGCTTTATAAGTTTTAAAATTATTTCCATCATATCTGTTAATACCATCCCAGGTACCTAACCAAATAAAGCCCTCCGAATCTTCCTTGATACATAATACTCCATCATGTGATAAACCGTGTTCCGTTGAATAATGCCGGAACTTAGGTTCCAGCAATGTACCTTTAACCTGAGAAACACATACAAGCAATACAATTATTGCAATACAATATGATTTCATTTTTTTCATCCTCACTGATCTAGGTTTATAATGTCAAGAATATAGAAAAGCTAAGCAATGCAAATTTTATTTATCCAATTTTACACCATTCACTTTCACATTTTTTAGTTTGAAATTATTGACAAGTTCCACATTCACTGCGGATCTCTTTTTTTCACGGATATTAAGATTTTCGAAGGTAAAGTCTGACAAAATATATTGATTAGACTTCTGAATATCGAAAGCTATATCACAATCCAAATCAATATTCTTTAATGTGACATTCTTCGCATAAGACATTTTGATATCTTTTTCTCCTTTTAAATCAAAAAACTGTGTCCATGGTTTGATAAAAACCATACTCGTTACATTACCCGTTATATCTTCAACAAGAATATTTTCGTATAACTGCGGCGTATCCGGGCGCATTTTTAATTGTAAAAGTCTTTTAGCCCCATCTACTTTATTCCTTCTGAAAATGATATTATAGCTATGGATTGATTCGCTCCCGCATGTGAGTGCGCTATGGCAAAAACCAAAGCTATTATCTTCGATTATTATATTTGAATTCGACCCGTTATTCGGGTCTTTATCTGCGGATGGCCCTTTCCCTCCTTTTAATGCTATCGCATCGTCATTTACAGACAAGTAGCAGTTTTTAATATGGACGTTTTTGCATGCGTCCAAATCTATGGCGTCTGAACTTGGCGCTTTTACCGGATGTTCAGGAGCTAAAATATGCAGATCTACTAATCTTACATATTCGCATTTATAGAAGTGTGATGTCCAGAACGGTGAGTTTTTCAGCGTAATTCCAGAGATCTGCACATTGTTACTATTGGAAACATAAAGTACTCTTGGGCGCATTTCGTCCATATTGGTACATTGCGGATTAAACTGCCTTCTCAACCAAAATGATTTCCAATACCTTAATCCATTTCCGTTTAATGTTCCTTTACCAGAAATAGTAAAACCGTCAACCTGATCTGCGTTCACTAAAGCAGCAAAATATTTAACGGTTTGCCCTTCCATTCTCGTAGTTAACAAACGGAAATTGTTGATATCATCGCTTCCTTTTAGAACAGCTCCTTCTTCAAGATATAAATGCGTCTTTGGTTTAAAGAACAATGAACCGCTTAAAAATACACCTTTTGGTACAATTACGACTCCGCCCCCAGCGTTAAAAGCCTTATCAATAACGGATTGTATTATTTCTGTTTGTACGATTGTGCTATCGTTTAGTACACCAAAATCTGTAAGTTTATAATGTGTTCCCAGTTTATTGATATCTGTTGGAATTTCCTTTTTAAACCAGTCCGGAATAGCTGTTCCATCAGGAAAAGTTTCTTTGGCCAGTACACTGTTTACGGATATCAAGAACAATAAAATGATCAGTCTTATAATTTTCATATCTATGCTTTAAATAAATTTATGGTAATTCTATTCCTTCGGAATCTTCTATTTTAACTTTAGAATTGTTTCTGGTTTTCAAATTGAAATTCTGCAATTTCCAGTTTGTACTATACCTGATCTGCCCGGCTGCATCTGCTTCTATGGATACATTTTTGAGATTGACATTTTCTACTTTAGATTGAGGAAGTCCAACCACATTAATAGCTCGTTTTGCACCTTTTATGTGGATGTTATTCATGTAAATATTTTTAAAAATGGGAATTCCTTTTTCTTTAGGTTCAACCTTTTGCAACAAGGCCTTCCAATGTTTAGGAATGGAATTATAGTCATATCCCTTCGGCAGCTCCGAATAACTATATGCAGGATTCCAGTTCATGTTAACTTGTAAAACCGTACCCACGCTATCCATCGTCACATTTTCCAGTAAAACATTTTCTACAAAACCTCCTCTGGTTACTGCAGATTTAATATTTAAACAATTACTGGTTGCCATGCCCTTAATATTGGACGCATAAATATTTCTGATACCTCCCGAGGTTTCACTACCTAATGTAAGTAATCCACCTCCTTTTCTGGCCACACAATCTCTTATCACAACATATTCACAAGGTCTATTCACCCTCAGTCCGTCTGCATCCCTTCCTGCCTTAATACAAAAATTATCATCATTACAATCTATATCTGTATTTTGTACCAAAATCCACGAAGATGAATCGATATCTACTCCGTCTGTACTTGGGCCATGCCCTCCAACATTATTATTAATTGTTAAACCATCTACGGTTACATAAGACGAATATACCACCTGTACTGTCCAGAATCCTGCCTGTTGAATATTCAAATCTTTGATGGTTACGTTCTTCGAATTGGATACCAGAATTGTCCTTGGTCTTCTGGCGTCATAGTCAATAATCCAACGCAAACCTTTGGGTTCATATTCCTTTCTTAGGTTCCAATAGTAGTCCCAAAAAACCTTCCCTTGCGCATTGATTAATCCCTTTCCGCTAATCATCGCATCTTCCTGATCCAGCACATTAATCAAAGCTGCGGGCCATTCCATTTCTATCCCCGCCACTCTGGTATCAATCACTTTATAGTCTTTAATATCCTGACTTCCTAAAATAGTGACACCTTTATCGATTCTTAGATTTACGCCTTTTTTTACAAAAACAGATCCAGTCAAATACTCTCCAGGATTAAAAACGACAATCCCTCCTCCTTTTTTTGCGCAATCATCAATCGCTTTCTGAATAGTATTTGTATTTAACGTTTTACCGTCTCCCTTTGCACCATATTTTGCTACATTAAACATTCCCTTACCTTCTGGTGCTTTTTTTGCACCCACTTTGTCGATCCAATCAAATTTGATTTCATTAGATTGTGCAAATGCATAGTTTATAACTAAGGATAAACATAAAAAAAGTTTAAATATCAACGTCTTCTTCATCACCTTCCAATACGAATTAATCTGTTAAAATATTCTCTTTAGGCATCATAAACTGGGTATTCTCTTTTTCTGATTTAGGAATCCCAAAATAGAAATACAAAGTTCTTTTCACTTCCCCATTGATAGGATTAGGTTCCCCCATAGGCCCATTAACCTGTGCCCTGTTGTTAATTCCCATGGCCAATTTGGTTCCTATTGGAGGAATATTATCCAGGAAAGAAAGGTTTCCCGTTGGCAGTTCAGGGTAAAATTTAGGACCTGATATTCCATAAAAGTCAAACAAACGCAAATACATTCCTTTTTCTGGCGTTGCCACTAAAAATTTGCCTTGTACAGTATTGAACTCGATCCATGAAATATCTGAGAAATACCCTTTAAATTCCGGATATATCCAAGGGAAAGAACCTGTTTGTGTATTATTGTACATATTCTCCCAGGTATTTAAGGTTACTCCCTGTGGACGGTTCTTCCAAACACGATATGGGCCGTTCCCCAGCCATTTTGCTCCCAGAACATAGTTCTCCGGATAATTGAAGGAAATACCTGTAAATGGATAATCCCCGTTCAAATTATAGGCATAATCCATTTTCAACCATCCTTCAGGTGTCATCGTCCATTTCACCGAACTCATATTTCCGCTATATGAACTTTCTACAACGTAATTATCGCCTTGTTCATATACTTTTAAGCCGGTAAAATTTGCTTTTCCACGTACCAATACCGGCCCATCTCTAAATGATAATTTCGCACTATAATCATTTGCAAGATCGGCAAGCATGCCTGTTTTTTTATTAAAAGTCACACTTATCCCATTTCCTTTTAAGGTGACCAAGCTATCAGTTTCTGTTGCGGTTACTTTTGTTTTAGTTTTTATAGGTAGGATTTCATTCACTATTTCCTGATGTGACTTCACTCTAAAAGTCCATCGGTAAATTCCCACGCCCGAAGGACCTACAGCAATAACTGCCAGCGCATCGTTATTTTTCCAGTTAACCGGTAAATTCAGCTTAAGACTTCCCTTTGCTAAAGGTTTGATATCAGGAGAACTCATATTACCTTGTTCAGAAATTGTGTATCCCGATTCATTTGCATTTGGCTTGTTAAAGTTTATCAATTGCCACGTAAATCTACAATCTTTCAGGTTGGTAAAATGATATCGATTTTCTATTTGAAGCTCACCTTTAAAAGAAGCATCGATAGTTTTTGTGAGCATTTTTACAGGGGAAAATATCTCTTTGATTGCAAAATAACTTCCTTCTTTTTCTCTATAAGGGCCAACTATTCCATCAGGTGCATTTACACCATTTACATCCAATCTGTTATTGAAATCCGTACGTTCTATTCCTTCATCTACCAAAGCCCATATAAAACCTCCGGCACCCAATTTTGCATTCCAATGTAATTCCCAAATATCTTCTAATCCAGCTGCTGCTCCGCCATCATCCTGGGCATGCAGAAATTCTGTCGTTAGATAAATATTTGGACCTTTTAAAATATTCTGGGTGCTATAATAGTCTTCGTAATGGTTACAATCTATACCATTAATTGCATTTCCCGGCCTATGGTGTGCATGTATAACAGTACGGTTAGACAGGTCGTATTTCGGATATTCAGGCAATAGATCAAAATTGTGTCCGCCTTCATTACCATTGCTCCAAAGTATAATTGACGGATGATTGGCATCTCTTTGAACCATTTCTCTTACAAGGATTTTCCCAACTTTGGTATTATATGCCTTTTGCCAACCCGCCAATTCATCTAAAACGTACAAGCCCAAAGAATCGCAATATTGAAGGAATGTTTTATCCGGCGGATAGTGCGAACATCTTACCGCATTCATATTCATTCCTTTTATCAGTTTTACATCTTCTAAATCAATTCTTGCATTAACGGCTCTTCCTGTCTTAGGCCACCAAACATGCCTGTTGACACCTTTAAATTTAATTTTAGCACCATTAACATAAATGCCATCTCCTTGCCTAACTTCTACGGTTCTGAAGCCAAATTTTTCCTGAGTCTGATAAATTACTTCCTGATTTTTTTTCAGGCTGGTTCTCACGGTATATAAATTAGGGTATTCTGCCGACCATAACTTCGGTGATTTTACGTTGCCTTGTAACTGGATAAGCGTATCCTGAGCTTTAACCTTTCCTTTTATACTTTGAATAACCTGCCCTTTATCATTGACAATTTCCGCAACGGCATCGGTAATATCATGAATGCCTTCCATATAAACATTCATTTTAAAAGTGCCATCGGCTTTTGCGTCTATCGCTGTCCATGAAATATTTTCTTTGGGTACAGCTTCCAGATAAACAGGTCTGAAAATGCCACCAAAAATCCAGTAATCGGCTAATCTTTCTGCGTTATTTACAGAATTGTCTGCAGACATTTTACTGACTGTTATCTCGATCTTATTCTCCTGGCCAAATTTTAGTTTATCACTTATATCATATTTAAACCTATAAAACGAACCTTGATGAATCGGCCCTACCAATTGTCTGTTTATTTTCACCTCAGTATCGGTCATCGAACCTTCAAAGACCAGATTTACTTTTTTATTTTTCCATTCGCCGGGTACAGTAAACCGATGCTTATAAAGACCTTTCTCATCCGCGAACCGAAAATTTTTCCCGTAGGTTACGTAATCTCTTCCGTAGTTGTATGTTCCAAACCCGTGTTGTTCCCAATGTGAAGGAACCGGAATTTTAAACCATTTCCCAGCTTTTCGGCCACCGGTAACCCAAAAATCCCACTCAACTGTATTTTCATTATCTTTTCCGGATAAATACTGGATTTCTTTTTTTACAGATTGCGTATAACTGCTTTGAGTTATTATTACACACAAAAAAACAGCGCTTAGCTTAAGGAACTTGTTTAACATGATTGTTATATAGGTTTACTGGTCTAAATATAATTCATTCCTTTAGGTAAGGCATCATGTAGTGTCCTGTAGATTAATATTCAACAACTATTTCACACCTCAACTTCACAATATTAATATGCTGTTTTAACAAAGAGATAACGAATTGGTCTGTCGGGAGGATTATTTGGAAATACAGCATTAAAACCCAACAATTTCCGATTGTAAAATTGCTTCATCTGTTTTACCGCATCATCAAAGTATCAATTATCGACTGTTAATTTCTCCATTAATCAATATCAGGTTTATGGTCCCGGTATCACCATTGAGTCAAGACTAAAATAAGCAATTAAGAGCTCTAAGGTATATCCTGTGGTACCTGCAGAAGTCATTGATATAAAAAGACATTTTTAAATAATTAAAACAGATCAAATTAAACCTTTTTGGTTTTGCCGTGTCAGACCCAATAATTCCTAAATCATTCAAGTTTTGAAAAAATTTATACTTTTTTTTGTTTTTGCAAGCCTCACGTTTAAAGCTTTCTCTCAAAGAACTATAACCGGGACTGTTATTGACAGTACGAAGCAGACCATCATCGGAGCACTTATTAAATTAACGTCGCCGACAGATACCACTGCTACCAGCACCAATGCAGACGGTGTTTTTACATTTCGAAATATTAAATCATCAAACTTCAATATACAAATCAATAGCTTAGGTTACCAGACTGTTTCAAGAGTTTACAAATTTGATGAGAAACAATCTGCTATCAACTTAAATAATATCACGTTAAAGACACAAACAAACATGCTAGATGTCGTTGTCGTAGACGGTACTCCAACCATTACTTATAAAACAGATACCATCGAGTTTAGAGCTGATGCATATAATATGAAAGAAAATGCTACCGTTGAAGATCTCGTAAAGAAAATGGAAGGTATGGAGGTCGACAAAGATGGCGCATTAACTGTTCAGGGAGAGGCGGTAACCAAAGCAAGAATTAATGGTAAGGACTATTTTGGAGGAGATGTTGCAGCAGCCTTAAAAGATCTGCCTTCTGATATTGTTGACAAAATACAAATTGTAGATGATTATGGAGATGAGGCTCGCAGAACCGGAGTAAAAGACGGCGATCCTCGGCGTGTACTGAATATTGTTACCAAAAGTAATAAAAGAGTCGGAAACCGGGGACGATTTGAAGCCGGTGCGGGTAGTAACGATAGATACCAACTTACAGCGAACGGAAATCGCTTTAACGGAAACCAACAAATTGGAATTCGCTCTTCGTTTAATAATACGGTGACCGGTATAGCCAGTTCTGACAGTGGAGACTCCGGAGGTGGAGGCTTTCAGCAAGGAGGTGGAAATAGAGGACAAGGAGGTGGATTGCAACGAGAAGGAAATCAGGGAGGTGGCGGTTCCGGAGCGGCGGGAACCAGACAGGCAGGCCGGTTTGGACTCAATTATAATGATGACCTTACCACAAAAATTAAATTAGAAAGTAGCTATAATTATAACGGAACTAATTCGAATAGTCATAGTGAGTCTAGTTCCAGAGAAACCGTTAAAGACATAAATGATAATATTCAAACTCTCTATGGTAATAGAAATAGTGATAATCAAAATAAATCCTACGGGCATTCCATTGCTGCCAAGTTGGAATACGAGATTGACAGCGCTAATTGGCTGGTTATTAGCCCTACTTTAAACTTAAGAAAAACATCCACCGAAAATGTTTCCACTTTATTTCAAACGGGAGCGTATAAGCAAGATCGAAAAACCAGAAGTAACAGTGAGGGAAGTACACCTAACTATGGTCTTACATTAAACTATGGTCATAGATTCAATAAAAAAGGTACCACTGCTTCTATTCAAATGAGTGCCAATAATTCCGAAAATACTTCGGAAAGAGATGCTATCAACAACATCTTATATTATGATAATATTACCTCTGCTGAAGTCAAAGACTCTCTTTATCATAGGTTGGTTGCAAATAGGAACTTATCAGAAAATTATAGAGGAAGCTTGACTTTCAGTCATCCGATTAGTCAAAAGTCGAGAATAGAATTTAATGGACAAATGAATCATCGTGGCTATGATAATAGTCAGACTACTGACCAAATAGACCAACAGGGAAATTCCAACACCATAGATTCTGTAAGTAAAATTTTCAATTATTCTTTTACAGAATCCAGAATCTCATTAAATTACAGATATTCACAACAAACAAAAGCGAATTTTTCTTTAGGACTATCTGCTGTTCCCGGTGTTTTAAGCGGATATTCCGAATCGAGAGGGAATTCAACACATCGCACCAGCTTCAATATCATACCTATAGCTAGATTTGAATATAGATGGACCAGACAAAAAAGATTTTCCATTAATTATACCGGAAACCCTACAGAACCAACTTTTGATCAAATTCAGGACGTACCAGACATAAGTAATCCACAGAATACCATAATTGGTAACCCTGATCTTAAAGCTGCTTTCAGACATAGTATACAAGCTAACTTCAACAACTATATTTCTCAAACAAAATTAAACTACTACGCTGGATTAAATGCGACTTTTAATGAAAATCAGGTAGTAAGAAATTCGATTGATATTCCAGATAACTATGGTGCCAGAAAAAAGGAAACACGCTTTGTTAATGCAAGTGGAAATTACAGCTATAATGGAAACTACGGTATATCAAAACGTTTTGGTGGGAACAAATATAACGTAAGTTATAATGGATCTACGGGCTTTAACCGAACATTATCTATGAATAACAATCGGGAAAATATCAGTAAAAACTGGAACTTCAACCAAAGGTTAAACTTACAGATTGATCCTAATGATTGGCTGGAAGTTAACCCGAATATTAGATACAAATACACGCAAGGAGATTTTTCATTAAACCAAAATCTGAATAATAAAATTCAAAACTGGGCTTTTAGCCTAAGTAGCAAGATCTATTTTATCAAGACCCTGTACCTGAATTATGATTTGAGCAAAAATTTGGTAAAAGGTATTGATGCCAATATCACCACCAATCCTTTTATCATTAACGCTTCTTTAACCAAAGAGTTTTTCAAGCGGAGAGAAGGCGCAATCAGTTTAAGAGCTTATGATTTGTTAAATCAAAACAACTTTATTAACAGACAGAATAATCCTGACGGTTCGGTTATCGACACCAAATCCAATGCTTTGAGTAGATATTTTATTTTAAGCCTCACCTGGACTCCACAAAAATGGACTGGTGGAAGAAATTCTTCAGGACAAAGCTTCCAAAGAAGAGGCGATGGAAGTTATATGGGAAGGTAAATTATTACGTTACATAAATTAATCCCCAAACGCTAAGATTAATCTTAACGTTTGGGGATTTTTGCATAAGGTCGCACTTACTTTTTATGCTTTTGTATTTCTACAGCATAAATCTGCTCCGAGCCCTCGAAATTAGCTCTGAATATAACCCATTTCTGATCTGGAGAGAAATGCACATTAGGTTCAAATTTATATTTGTGATGTTTCATATCCACCAATTTTTCGGATACAAACCGATCTCCTTCCGGTTTAAATAAATAAATCCACTTCCCGTTTGGGGCTTTAGCTACGGCATTCTCATCCCCTCCGTCTCCGGCAAACAATTTTGCATCATTAGAAGAAGTGTAATGTACACTCCATTCATTTCGATCGAGCTCATACCGCTTTTCTTTCTTGGTCTGTAAATCTACACCTGCGACAAAAAACTTTTCTCCACGTGGCATCTGTAAATCGAACCAAATAATATTTCCTCTTTTGTCAAACCATTCATGCCCTGCAATTTCCATATTCATTGTTCTTTTATGGATTAGCTGAACATTTTTTGTATCAATATCAATTGTCCAGATTCTATCTACTTTATGCCATGGCCCTTCATGGCAAAACATTAACAATTTAGGATTGGAAGGCGAAAACTGAATATGATTTAACCAAGCACTATCGGTAAAGATTTTGTTTAGTTGCTTGTTTTTTATATCAATTGTAAAAAGTGTCCGAGGCAATTTAGCCTCATAAATTTTGTTAAAGTAATCTTTCTTTTCAGGGTTATTTTTATAAATCTCCTTTTCCTCTTCGGTCGATTTAGCTCCCGCTAATAAAGTTTCATCTGCATTGATAGTGGTAATATTACCTTTAAAATCTTCCGGAAAAACATATACCACTTCTGTTTTTTGCGTATCTGCATTAACAGCGTATATAGTATCTCTGGATTGAAAATAGATCTTATGCTGCTTGACAGCCAGTATTTCCCCCGTTTTACGTTGTTTACCAAAAGTTAATTGTTTCACTGAAAAATCCTTAAGATTTACTGTGTACAAAAAATTGCCATTCCCGTCTCCTTTATACTGGTCATTTCCATAAAAAACCATCCTATCACCTTCGCCATTCTTTCCCGGAATGAAAGGATTATTATGAAAGTAGAAACTGGCGAAATTGCCCTCTTTTCTAATCAGTTTTATGACTTTATGTCCTGTTTCCTTATCTATCCATTCATTCGGCATTTTTTTTCCACCGGTTTCTAAAACTGGCTGCGCCATTAAATTACTCGCTGCCACAATGGCAAAAAGTAACATGGAACTAATTCTTTTTTCTATCATGATTATTTAGGTTATTTTAAATATAAAAGGCGATGAGGTCTGATATTTCCCACCTTGTGTTGTTGTAAATAAATATGCAGGCTTTCCATCCTTCAACAGCAGCTGAGGCCTTTCGAAACGGCCATATTTCTTCAAATGCTTTGGAGCTTCTTCCTGTTGGAAATACGCTTTGGTTTCCAAATAGGCAATTTTAGGTTTTGACCATTTTATTCCATTTCGGGAATGCAATAACAAACCATTTTCATGATTAAAATAGCCCATATCACGAGCAATCATATTAAATCCGTTATCTTCTAACCATACAAATGCGTCTTCCATTTGAGCGTTATTACCGTATTTAGAGAAATCAATAACCGGATTATGCTGAGACTTGATATAGGGTCCCAATAAATCATCCGCTATTGCTAAACCATATTTCCGGTTGGCTCTTATCGCACCCGTCTGATTTTCATATTCCTTATTATTCCATGATTTATAAAACAAATAATATTTGTCGTGATACTTCACAAAGGCAGGGTTTGTGGTACAATGATCATCCCATGCACCTTCATTGCCGGGCAAAAGAATAGGTTCGTCTGTCCGTTCCCATGGCCCATATAAAGAATCTGAAACAGCCAATCCAATACGTTTAGTATTTGTTTTGCCATTACTATTGCCCATATAAAACAGGCAATATTTATTGTCTACATAATGTATAGCGGGGTTATGGCAAGTTGTTGCATCCCAGTATCCCTGTCTTGGTGCTAAAACGGTCCCTATAACTTCATAGGGTCCCTCTGGATGGTCTGCCACTGCATGAGCGATTTCGCAGCCGTTAATCCAACCTCCCATTCCTTTTTTTGAATTCCATCGGGAGAAAAACACATGAACTTTGCCTTCTTTATCATAGATCGGACTATTACACCAAACATAATAACCTTCTAATTCCAGGATTCTACCAAGTGGTTTCAATCTTTTCCCGAATTTAGAAAAGGGCAATGCAAAGGAGTCTGTTCTTGCCAAACAGACTCCTGCTGATATAAGACTCAAGTCTTTAATAAATTGTTTACGATTCACTGTTAATAATCTGAATTTTGAGAATATAATCCTGGTTTTATATCCATCTGATCCTGTGGAACAGGATATACGGCATAACCTTTTACAAATGGTTGAATCTGTCCTTTAATATCGTCAAGTGCTATCCACGCTGGAATTATTGACGTTACCAAACCACTTCTAACCAAATCATGCCAACGCGAACCTTCCGCAGCAAACTCCTTTCTTCTTTCTTCCATTAATCGAGATAATGTCACATTGCTAACCGGACTTGTTAAGCCAGCTCTTTGTCTTACCTGATTTACGACATCGTCAACATCTGTTGTCTGTGAGCCTGGCGCTCCATGCAGAACACATTCTGCCTTCAACAACAATACATCTGTATATCTGAATACTATAAAGTTAATAGGCCAATCAAGTCTATTGGAAGGCACTTTAGTTAAATCAACATATTTTTTAAAGAAAGATTGTGTTTCAACTACATTATTGTATATATATCCGGTCTGAATAGAAAATGCTTTTCTATTATCTCCATTTTCATATGAAGCAAGCATATTATTAGAAACAGGTCTGATAGTCAATCCTCCCTGAGTTGCCTTTCCATTGGACTGGAACCAGGTATCAGGGACTAAAACCCATGGAAAGGTTGCCCCCATAACGGGACTAAACCCGCTAATATATTGTACATCGAATACTACTTCTGCATTATTTTCATTTGTGTATGAAAATATATTTTGATAACTAGCGCTAAAGGAATATTTTCCACTTAAAATTACTTCGGTTAACAAGCCAGAAGCCTTACTCCACTCATTAGAATTTAACCCGGGTCCTTCAATATCATAAGTAGGCCCCGATCTGGTCATATAAACTAAAGCTAATAATGTTTTAGCCGCAAATTTAGTTACCCTACCTTTATCAGCAGCAGCATAGACTTCAGGCGAAGGTAAATTGTTACCTGCAAACTCCAAATCAGCAATGATAAGGTTATAAACATCCGATACAGGACTCCTCGGAATGGTTAAAGCCTCGTTAGCCAATACCACTTTATCCACTAAGGGCACTTTTCCAAAAAATCTTACTAAATCAAAATAGAAAAAAGCTCTTAAGAATCTCGCTTCAGCTTCTAAGCGCTTTTTGAGATTTTCATCACTGATTAAATTTCCATTTTTTGATAGCTGCTCTAATAATATATTCGCTCGATATATACCAGTTAAATTTGCTTCCCATGCTTCTATAACATAAGGATTAGAAGAAATTCCCTTATGGAAACTGTTTATTCCTTCCCAATCCCTAACTCCGCCATCAGAAACTGCATATAAGTTGTCAGATCTTGTTTCTGAAAGATTTAATTGTCGATCCGGATAACCTCTCAGAGAATTATAAACTGCATTTATTCCTTGTATGAAATCATTATTAGTTTTATAAAATGTTTCGGTTGAAGCATTTGATATGGGCAATTGATCCAGATCCTTTTCACAGGATGAAAATAGAACAACACCTGTAGCAAGAAAAATATATACTAACTTTTTCATGTTCCGCGAGTTAAAATGTGAAGTTTAGACCAAATATTAACGACTTAGCAAGAGGTAATCCTCCATAATCACCAGCTTCGGGGAATACAGTACTTCCGCTGAGATTTGTGTTCGTCGCCTCGGGGTTAAACCCTCCCTTATACTTATCATGTCCAAAATAATTTTCGGCTGTCACGTAGATTCTGGCTCCCTGTATAATCTTTTGATTTTTTAAAAACTTATCGAAATTATATCCCAAAGTAATATTTCTAACTCGCCAATAATCAGATGAGTATAACCAGTCTGTATTTTTAATACGTCCAAAAGTGCTGTAGGCTTTACCGACGATACCAGCTCCCGGATTTGACTCAGAACGCCAGCGGTCTCTATAGAATCCTAGCGCATTATCAGATGCTCCCTGTCCGGTTCTCCCTAAAGCCCTTCCCAATAAGGAATAAATCGAGCCTCCATTTTGTCCCTGGATAAGTATACTTAAATCAAAACCTTTATACTTAAATGTATTGGTTATTCCCCAGGTATAATCTGGATTTGGATGCCCTACGATTACTCTGTCTTTTTCGTCAATTACCCCATCGGGATATGCGTCTACATATTTAGGGTCTCCTACTTTCTGACTTCCGTACAAAGCTGCTCCTTTATCAATATCTTGTTGAGTTAAGATCCCGTCCTGTCTTACGACGAAGATACTATACAATGGTTCTCCAATTCGTAAGACACTATGTGAAATATCAAATGAAGACGGTATAAAAATCTGCGTTTGCCCACCTGAAAGTGCTGTTACTTTATTTGTATTGTGAGCTAAATTGAATGATGTATTCCATTGAAAATCTTTCCTGACAATATTTCTGGAAGTTAATTCCAATTCCCAACCTTTACTCACTACCTCTCCTGCATTGTCAAGATAGCTTGAAAATCCAGTAATCTGCAAAGAGGGAACGTTTAAAAGTAAATCGCTACTTACTCTTTTATATATATCAAAGGAACCTGTCAATCGGTTATTCAGGATTCCAAAATCGAGGCCAAAATCATAAGTCTTAGATTTCTCCCAAGTCAGATCCGGATTAACTATATTACCAGGAGCCTGTCCTGTTGCCAGTGCATTATTGAAAGTGTAATTATAACCTCCTAATAAAGCTATACTACTATAATCTCCTATATTATAGTTCCCTGATTCTCCATAACTAGCTCTTAATTTTAAATCACTAATTGTATTGGAACTTTTCATAAAGTTCTCTTCTACTACTCTCCACCCTGCAGAAAGTGAAGGAAACCACCCCCATTTTGTATTAGCTCCAAATCGAGAAGAGCCGTCTCTTCTGATACTTGCAGACAAAAGATATTTATTCTTATAGCCATATTGTACCCTTGAGAAATAGGAAAGCATTACGTTCTTAGTTTCTGTAGAACTACCAACGGTTGCTACGGCAGCATTTAAAGTTGTTATCGAGCTATTGGTAAAACCTCCTGTTGAAGATAATGATGTTGTTTCCAGCTTATCTGTATTATACGCCTGCCCCAACAATATTGAAAGGTCATGCACATTACTAAATACCTTACTATAAGTTAAAGTATTCTCATTAACAAATGTTTGCCTTCTGTAACTATTATTGGCTCCCGAAGTCCCCTGATTTGGACTTGCAGTTCTATTTGCCAAAGTTCCAGTTATAGTGTAAGGTACAAAACGCTTGTCTCTATTATCTGTATTATCCAGGTTTAGTGTGCTTCGTAAAGTTAAGTTGTCTAAAATTTTATACTGACCAAACAAGGTACCTAATGTCCTGAATTTCTTGGTTTGCCCAATTTGATATTTAAGTTTGGCTAATGGGCTATTTGTTGATGTGCTCCAGGGATATTGGATAAAACCAAAAGTATTTACATTCACAGCTTCATCTTGTTGAACTGGGCTCATGGATGCTATCTGATGAATGATATTGTCTTTCCCTTCGATTCCAGGATCATTTCCAATGGAGTAAGTTGGTGCCAGATTGAGTCCAAATTTTAGTTTCTTATTTGGTGATACTTCTACATTTGCTCTTGCAGAATAAGCCTTATAATCCATTCCAATGATCATACCTTCTTGATTGGAATAATTACCTGACACATAATAATTCACAAAATCGGTAGCCCCACTAGATGTTACCTGATAATTTTGCACTAAACCTTTTCTAAAGGCCTCATCTTGCCAATCTATAAAATACAATCCTGGGTGACCTTCCTGAAACCAACGATCATCATACATATAGGATGTATTATAAGTTCCTTGTGCCAACCCCAAAATAGTTCTTCTTTCCACATTGGTCTGATTTGCATTCCTACCAGGTGCAGAAGCTACCCATTGTGCATTAATCATTTCAGTTGCTCTGTCAATCCATTCTTCTGCATTCAACATATCTAACTTTCGGTTAGCCTGACTCATTCCTGCATAAGTATTAAAAGTTATTTTCGGTTTTCCCGCTTGCCCTCTTTTAGTCGTAATCAACACAACTCCATTCGCAGCTCTGGACCCATAAATTGCCGCAGATGCTGCATCTTTTAATACTTGAATTGATTCAATATCATTGGGATTTATATTATCCAAGGGATTCCCTCCAGCATAATTCCCAGATTCATTTGGTTTAGTAGGCGTTAATGGGAAACCATCTATGACATACAAGGGTTCACTTCCCGCTGTTATTGAGCCAACGCCCCGAATTTGAACACTAAATGCTTTCCCTGGGACTCCTGTTGTCTGTTTAATTGTTACCCCAGCCATCTGCCCAACCAAAGCCTGATCAACTCTCGCAACCGGTCTTTCATCAACGCCCTCTGCATTAAACGTGGTCATAGCGGAAGTTACGTTCGCTTTCTTCTGTGTTCCATAACCAATAACAACTACCTGTTCTAAATCCTGACTTTTAGTTTCTAAAGTAACAGTTAAAGAATTCAGACTTTTTATCGGAATCTCCTGGGTTTCAAACCCTATTGAACTGAACACCAATATTTCCCCTATTTTAGCTGCAATGGAAAATCTTCCATCGGCGTTTGTCATCACTCCCTTGGTAGTTCCTTTCACAGCTACTGAAACGCCCGGGATACTGATATTTGATTTATCGATAACTTGTCCACTTATTGATTGCTGGGCGCTTAAGCTTTTACATAGCATTAAAACAATACCCAGAGCCAAAATTAGATTATAACCAATTTTAATTTTGCTTCGTTTCTGTTTGTTTTTCATAAGATTTGGTTTAATTAATTGACACCATTTACTAAGCCGCTATAGATAAATCTAAATCAAGAAGGTTTTCTTTCCATATCAAAATCAATTATGTTTAAATAGGTATTTACTGCTTTAGGTTTATAAGTCTAACTTACTATTCGGAAATTGCAACGGCAACCTGTGGTGTACTGGTCTAAAATACAACAGCCTTCCAGAGAGCTCGGGAAGGCTGTTGTTTATATATTTTTATTATTAGTTATTTACCATTTAAATGGCAAGTACCAATTAGCTCTGTCGGACAACCGACTCATCACCTGATTATACTCAGCACTACCCACTGGAAATTTGGCAGCAACTCGGGATGCTAAATAATTAGTATCATTTCTTCTTAATGCTATACGTAACAGATCTCCCCAACGATAACCTTCAAAAGCACACTCTTCTCCTGCTTCTTTAATAATCATATTTTCTGTAAATAATGTTAATCCTGCCTGGTTAGTAATAGGTTTATACTTGATATTAGTAATTACATCATTTGTCTTTGTAATAACAACCGGAGTATTCAAGTCAAAATATTTGGCAGAATCTATAACAATATTGTTTAAACTTACACGAGCCCGAATACCAACATTTCTTGTAAGAGGACCTCTCCAAACAGGATTATCACCTTCTCTTGCATCAAGATAATAAGGAGACCCTACTTCAGCAGACTGTTGAATATAAGTTACGTTTCTTGATCTTTTACTACTTGCCGCTCTTAAATCTGTTGGGTCATCAAAAGCCGGTCGAATACCATTGTTAACCAGTCCGTAAGCTAAACTGCTTCTATTATCTCTGTTTGCTGCTTCAGCCATTCTTAAATGCAAAATTCCGGCTCTATAAAGGATCCATTTACCTGTAGTTTCAAAAGGCGAGCCACTTGAATATTTACCTAAATATTTTACAATTTCATTTTTACCTCCAATTGTTTCTCTATATGAACCATCCTTTCGAAACGTATCACCTACCCTCGTATTGGTATTACTTTCTTCATTTTCCCAATTTTGTATGGCTTTAAAAGATGGCTTAAACAAGTAACTACCACTAACTGAAAACATATCGATAAAAGGATTTTTTGGGGCAAAATTCTTATCGAAAGGCATTACCCAAATATTTTCGTAATTCGAATAACGTTCATTAAATGGCTCTTGAAATATTGTTGACCATTTCGATCCATTAATAGATGTTGAATACCCTATTCTATATGTTTCAAAAAATTGATCGTTGTCTCTGGACGGAAACAATACATCTGCCGCATTCATTACATTATTATAGTATCCCGCAGCTTTAGCCCAATTCCCTTTCCAAAGATTAATATCCCCAAGGATAGTTTTCTTAAAGATATAGATCTTATTCATATTGTAACTATCATAGGTTGTCTGAAGGGACGATCCAGCCGGGTATTGATCTTTATATGGTAGACTTTCACCAAAAGCGACTAACTTATCCAATAGCTGATCAAAAGGAATACGCGCAAACTTAGACTGATCTTTAAGATCATCAACATTTTCTATAGGTTCAGTAACATATGGAACTTCTCCCCAATGAATCCCCAACTGCAAATACAACCAACAACGAATCGCTCCTATGTCCGAATAACGCTGTTGATACTCGTCCACAGTAAGCCTATTTTCCTGACGCATTATTTGAAGGTTATGCAATACATTATTACAGTTCATGATAACCTCATAAAAAGGAAGAGGATTCACATAAGGATTATCCGGTGTTTCCGTATGTGTGTTAATCTGACGCAAATACATATTGGCATTTGTAGTAACATCCATCAGATCTCCACGCAATTCATTCAATACAACGTATCGCTCTGCTAAACTCAAAAATTTACCATAGATCCCTAATACTGCGGCATCAGCGTCATAAACATTTCTGTATGCCTGTCCGGCAGATAAAGCGTTCTGAGGCTCAAAATCAAAAATTCTTTTGCAAGACAGCACAGACATACAAAGCACCGTCAACACAATATATTTTAAACCAGTTATTACTTTAATTTTCATATCGTTATTTTAAGCTAAAATGAACTATAATCCCACTCTTATTCCTAATTGAACAGAACGAAACTGCGGTTCCATATTTATGTCCACACCTTGATTAAATAATCCATTACCTGCACTAAATTCGGGATCAGCACCCAAATACCTGCTAAGAGTAAATATGTTATTTCCCGTCAGATAAACTCTTGTATATTTTATAGCGCTATTTTTAAATGTCAAATTATAACTGATAGAAGCTGTTTTCAATCTGAAATAAGACCCATCCTCTATCCATCTGTCAGAAAATCTGGCATTTCCAGCTGGGTCTCCATAACTAGCTTTTGGCATATCCGTTTGTTGCCCCTCTGTTCTCCAACGGTTTATTACTGCAAGAGTTTGATTGTTATAATTATTCATAGACTCTAACTCCCGGCGGGCAAAATTGTAAATATCATTGCCTTTACTGAATGTAAAGAGCGCATCTACCGACCAGTTTTTATAAGTTAAGATACTTCCTATTCCGCCAACAAAGTCAGGATTTGGATTCCCTATAACTTCTCTATCAGCATCGTCAATAACTCCGTCTTTGTTTTTATCTATAAACTTCACATCCCCAGCTCCAAAAGCGATTAAATCACCGAACGAATTTCTATAAGATAGACCAGCCGATGTAGCGTCGTTGGAAGTAGCATATACTCCGTTTGTTCTATATCCATAAAATAAATTTGCCGCTTCGCCTACCTTTGTTAAGTAAGTCGCACCAGCAAACTCATGAGTCATAGATCCATTAGGTATTTTTGTTACTTTATTTTTATACTTTGATATATTGACAGACAGATCCCACTTTATATCCTTATTAACTATTCTACTGTTAACTGTGAAATCAAATCCGGTATTTTCCATTGCTCCATTGTTAGTAACAGCATATTTAAAACCTGTTGAAGATTCTACCGGCTCATAAACAATCAGATTATCTGCTTTATTCTTAAAAATGTCTATCGAAAAACCTAATCGCTCATTAATTAATGATGCTTCCAGCCCTAAATCTGATTTGGTAACCGTTTCCCATTTTAAATAGGGATTCCCTATATTTCCACTAACTAATCCCTGCACCCCAAGGAAACTCTGAGATATATAAACCTTTTGGGCACTGTAATTACCTATATCATAATTCCCGGTTAATCCATAACTCCCCCTCAACTTAAGAATATCTATCGCCGTCAAATTAGCCATAAAATCCTCAGAAGATATTAGCCACGCCAAGCCTATTGACGGTAAAACAGCATATTGATTACCATTAAGTTTAAATCCGTCTGCTTGTTTTCCAAAACGGGATGAGCCGTCCATTGCGACATTCAAAGAAGCTATATATTTTTTCGCATAACTATAATCTACATTACCATAAACATTTAACCAATTCCAGTCTCCATTCATACCTCCGACTTTTCTTAACGCTGCCTGACCACTGGTTATACTTACAAATTCATCAGTTGCAGAATTATATCCCAACCCATAGTCTGTTTCGCTTTTATTGATATTATATCTGAAACCAATATTGGCGCTAAGCTCATTTCTCTGATCAAATGACTTCGAGTAGTTTAATCTGGTATCGTTATATAGTGAATAAAGTCTGGAAACATAACTGCCTGATCGATTATATGCTACTGCTTTACTTAATGTGTCACTCACCACGCCCTTGCTCGGAATAAAAATCTTTTCTCTTACTTTATCGAAAGTAACACCAACAATAGATTGTAGATTCAGATTTTTCCTAACCATATAATTAAGGCCAAAAGAACCCAGAAATCTATAATTATTATCTATATTTTGAGCGTTGTTTATTAAAGAAACAGGATTACTTCTGTTAAATATATCTACTTCTGCCAAGTTTGGAGAAACTTCACCATTATTATCAACTACCTGTGTGGACAGGAATGGTGCTTTAATTTGCGCCAGATAAAGAGGGTTTGTATTTCTTGAAATTCCAACATCTTTCAGATTTTGATTGTTTGAAGTAAAAGATAAATTAGCAAACGCTTTTACTCTTTGAGAAAGATTTAGGTCAGCATTAAATCTTGTCTGATAACGTGTTAAATCAGTTCCTCTTATTACCCCTTCGTTTTTCAAATATCCCAATGACAGTCCATAAGTGGCGATGTTGTCCCCTCCGGTTACTTTCAAATAGTAATTTTGATTGTAACTATTCCGCATGACCTGATCCTGCCAATTTGTATCATAATGATATCTATAATAATCGGGGTTATTTTCTTTACTATCATTAAAGAAAGGGAGAGATTCAATTTGACTTTGCGTCAAACGCGTTGTCTTTAAAACATCCGCCAGATATATTTTATATTTTCCAGCGTCCATCACAGGAGTGTTTTTAGGCTGCTGGTTAAATCCTCCATAAGCAGCAAAATCAATTTTTGTGGCTTGTTCTTTAGCCCTAAGTGTGTTGATAAGAATAACCCCATTCGCTCCTCTTGTACCATAAATGGCAGCAGAAGCATCTTTTAACACAGTAATGTTATCAATATCCTTAATATCGATATCCTGTAATGGATTATAACTATGTCCACTGGTTAAAGATATTCCAAATTCTGAATTGTCATAAATCACACCGTCCACAATATAAAGTGGCTGATTACTGGCATTCATAGAGTTAAATCCACGAATAAGCACATTTGCTCCCATTCCCGGAGTTCCCGATCTGCGTATGGCATTCACCCCGGATATTTTCCCTTGCAGATAGCTATCCGGAGAAGCCATTCCCCTTTGCCATACATCATTGGCATTAATCGAACCTATTGCATACGGGACGTTGCTCTTTGTCACCTTTTTCATGGGCATTGTAACTAAATCGAAAACTGAGTTAAATTCTTCATCTAACAACGATATCTCAATTTCTTTTCGTCCTTTCAACGCTATTTCCTTTGGTGAGAATCCAATATTCTGTATAATGATAGTGGCATCATAGCCGCTAACCGGCAGGAAAAAATATCCTTTATCATTAGTTATAGTGGCAGAAAAACCTGGCAAACTAACACTTATCCCTTCAAGTGCCTTACCGGTAGCAGCATCTTTTATATGCCCCTTAACGTTGAATTTACTCAGATTACTTACCTTTTTATTAAATAATGCAACTGAATCAGCACTTGAAATAGAAACATTAGCGGTATCTACCACCTGTGCACTTAATTGCTGCGAAGCCCAGGTTAAAAATATACCAGGTAAAACGTACCTGAACGCTTTCGTAAATATTTGCATAAATTAATATTTTATTATCTGTTAAGGAACGGGTACTAATTCTATATAATCAAGCAATAGCGTATTTAAGCCATTGGTTGTAACATTATTCGCAACCAGAAAGATGTCCTTTCTCCCATATTCTGCAACAGTATATTCTCCTACGTAAACTTTGTTGTAATTAGGTGAATAAGTCCCGTCACCATTTTTAATCACTCCTACATTTTCATAGTAAGGAATATCAGTTGCTGTATTGGCACCAAACGCTATTCGCATCCGGAACTGTGTTATCTCAGAACTTCCAGCCGGAGGAATGAGATTAAAATCCCTTACGGCCCGGACATAGACTTTATATTTAACTGATTTCAGTACCGATTGATACTTGACCCAAAAACCTGATACTCCATGATTTTCGATTAACAAATCTTTAAAAAAGCTTCTGTAAAGTGGATCGTTTATATCCAGGGAATTTCTACGTGTTCTTATTTGGACTGTTTTAGATGATTGTAAAGTATAAGCCCCTTCGCCTTCAATTCTCACAGGCCTTAATTTGCTTACCATATCATAATCCAGCTTATTCATTACATAAACAATCCCATTACTTGCCTCATAAGTTTTAACAATGGCGCTCTTATCTAAAGTATAAATTACACTGTCTTTTGCAGAATAAAGCTTTACAGGCAGATTATTAGGATGGTATTTTCCACTGATCGCTAAACTTTTAATAACATTATAATGAGTAACACTATCCGTTAAATGTGCGTCGGCTGTCTTAAAATATGGTTTTAATTTATTTACTTCGGTAGTATAAGCATTGTCAGTCAATAAAATATAGGTATATACCGAATCCTCACTTGCGATATTATCTTTCTCTAAATATAGATTACGACTTATCAAACCTACTCCCTCTTTAAAAATTGGTTTCCCGGTAGCCTGGTCATAGCCTATTACTTCGGACTTACTGGTATCTCTTTTTGTATAGTTAAGTGAGTTTAGCTCTGCCTTTTGCAAAGTGGCATCCGAAGAACTATTCAAGTACTCCCAGATATTCATTTTAGGAACAATCGCTTTATCTATCACATGCAAAACCCCATTGCTCCCGTAGGAATTGGCTTTTTTTACATTTGCTTCTTCATATTTGGATGATGTAAAGACAATATTTTTTTGACTTAGAGTCCTAACCCGTAATTGCGGGTTAGGATCTGTAGAAAAATAAGATAGAAAAGAAATATGATTTCCAATGAGTAACTTCAGTTGCTCTTTGTTATTAACAATAGCAGGATCCAAAGCAGCCAATGCTGCATTATCAGGTGCCCAAACAGTAAGCGTTTTCGAAGAAGCTAGTACCTCATCGTATCCTGTTTGGGATAAATACTCATTAAATTTACTTAAATCTGGATTATCCCTGATTTGATCCAGCAAATTTTTATCGAGTGACGCTTCTATTGCCGCATTGTGATCGTCCCACTTGGTACATGAGCTGATAAACAATACCAGGCTACAAAATAGTATATATGAATACTTGAAAGTCTTAATCATCCTTAGTCTTTTTTAATTAATATTCCCGGGTTCCGTCTTGATTTATCATTGGGTGTATTTGATTTTGATCTACAGGAATAAACTGCACTAAATCTATATAGGTATCACTGGATGAACCGCTTACCCACTTAATCTCAAACTTATAGGTCTTTGTAGATGGCAGATCAATAATTCCCAATAACCGGCTATTGTAGTTATTGTCGGTCTGGTTATTAAGATATTGCTTCCAGCCCTGTGCTTCCAGCTCAGCTTCTGACCCTGAAGGTCTTTTTGCCATGGAATCAAAAGTCCGTTGCATTGGCACTCCATCTATAGACACCTGATTAACATTGGCTTTATTGCTCGAGGATTTTTTGTAATATTTATAACAAATCCACACTTTATACTTTCCTCTTACCAATAAAGGAGTGGTTAAAGTAAACGATTCGACGCGGTTTGGCGCACCTAATGGTAAATTCAAATAATCGCCATATACCGCTTTTTCCGAGGCACTGTATTCATAGTATAAAGCTGTATTTCTTGCTCCACCTACTGTGAATATTGTACTTAAATTAACCGGACCAGCAAAAGTTGTTTTCGCCCGTCTAAAATATGCTGGTAAAGCCCTTAACTCAGGGAAATCCGCCACATCCCAATCTATTCTAAGCGGTACGCGTACTTTTATAGCTAAATGCCCCGAACTGGTTACTCCGGCGGCTGTATAAGGCGCAGCAGTATGCAAAACACCGTTGGTGGCAGAGATATCACTACCATCTCTTTTCAAAGTGATACCAGTTTCATGTTTACCATTAAAATCATCATCATTAATGAGCACTTTGGTGCCAGACAGTTTAGAAGTTATCACTTCGGCCGGAGCTACAGTTGCGTGAGAAGGAGCTGACACGATATCTGATAGATACTTTATTTCTGGTAAAATATGGAATTCCACAAATTTACGAAGGCTATCTGCCGGGCTTTTTGGATTACCAGTTTTCGATAGTCTGGCCTTTAATGCGGCATAGTTTGGAAAACCTGCGGCTTGCAAAGTTGAGTCTGTTTCCGCTATAACTGTAAACCAGCGATTCTTATTGTTTACCGGAAGTATATTCAAAGAATCATATAGACTGGTTTCTTTTAGTGCTTGAGTAAAAATAGAATATTTGGGATCCGCTTCAATCATTTTTGCTAATGATAATTTAGCAGGAATTAACATACGATCTATTACGTGTATTACTCCGTTACCGGCAATAACATTCCCCTTTACCAAATTCGCCTGGCGATTAACGGTTATCTTTGTCACCCCGTTTAAATTTTGTGCACCTGTAATCAGATACTGGCCATACATGGTTAAATTAGGCAATTTACCGTCTTTAAAGTTACTTGTCGACAGAGTGTCCTCTATAAGATGAAACTTAACCAGGTTTTTCCATGTCTCAATATCCACCTGTTCAACAGAAGTTTTACCCACATCTTTCAGATAAGCTTCCACAGCACTATTATTCGGCAAGAAAAGCGTATAAGCTCCCCAGGCATTGAGATATCCTGCCGTACCGGTTAATTCCAAAATTTTTCGGAACTCAGAAAAATTTCCCGGATCACTATCTAAATATCCAGTAATATTTACACTATTATCTGTAGTGTAAACTAAAGATTGCTTTTCGCAACCTAAAATGCTTATTATCATTACGATGATAAGCAAGCACCATGTTTTGAAATCTCTTTTCATATGCTTGAATTTTTAATTTCTTTATTGATAAAATGGATTTTGAACCAAATTCTTATCAGCCTGTAATTCGTACTGGCTAATTGGAAAATAATGACTCCGTACATCTTTATATTTATTCAAAATAGACTGCTGGCGATCTGCCGGAGCCGATTCCGCTATAATTTCAAGCATCAGATCCAATTGCCTATAGTTATTTCTTTTTGCTATACGCAACATATCAAACCATCTTTTTCCTTCAAAGGCAAACTCTCTGGATCGCTCTCTTAAAATATATGCAGATATAGCCTCAGGGTCGTTTTCAGCAGGGGCCTCTTCAGTTGCTTCTATGGCATTTGCTCTAGAACGCACTGCATGTATAAGGTCTAAAGCCTCCTGCCCCTTATTGGTCCACGTTAATGCTTCTGCCTTAAACAGTAATATGTCTGAGTAACGATAGATAAACCAATTTGCAGTAGAATTTGTGTTATCTACCAGTTTAAAGTCAGTACCGCTATAAATACCTGCAGCTTTAGCTATCGATTGGTCATCACTTTTATATGATGCACCATCTCCCCGATAATCTTTGTTCAATGGGTTTAACTCATCCAAACCGAAATAGTCAGAAACTTTGGCCCCCATAAGATAAGGTCTCGTTGAAGCCGCAAAAAAAGTATAGGCTGGGTTTTGTCTCTGACTATCGAAGTGTAACTCGAAAACACTTTCCTGAGAATAACCTAATCTATTTCTATAAACAGTATTGAAAAAAGTTTGCTGGTCTGGTGCCTGAAATAAAGCAAACTGCCCCGAATTAATTATTTTGTCACAGTAGGTGATACAGTCCTGATAGTTATCATTCCACAAATAAGCATCTGCAAGCATCGCATAACTCGTATATTTAGTTATACGACCTCTATCATTATTTTTATCTCCGTAGGTCAATACAGCGTGTGTCTCCGCAAACTTAAAGTCCTCGATTATTAATTTATAAACTTCCTCTTTTGAACTTTTAGCTAATTGTTCTAGAGTATTATCGCTGGAGGAAGCCTTAAGTTGTAACGGCACTTCACCAAAAGCTTTCAATAAATAGAAGTACATCAATCCTCTAATAGCATGTGCCTCTGCCAAATACGCATTCAATTGTAATTCAGACAATGTTTTATCAGAATCCACTACAAGTGGGCCAAACTCTATAACAGTATTGCAGTAGTTGATAGTCTGATAAACGGGCGCCCACACTGTGATAGAATTGGACGGTAGAATATTACCTTCTGTAATATTCAAATCATCGATGGATGATACAGGAGTTAATGATAACATATCTCCACGCATCTCCCCCCATCTGAAAAGCTGGTAAATGAGATCGTAGTTTAATAAAGATGAATAACACCCTATCACTGCAGCATTCAACTGTTCTTTTGTTTTCCAGTAATTCTGCCTGATGATTCCGTCTTCTGGTTTAAGATCCAACCATTTATTACATGATGTTGATGTAAATAACATCAATAAAATAATAAGGGTATATTTAATTTCTCTTGCTTTCATATCTGCTGAATGTTTTTTAAAATCCTACAGTTAAACCAAAAAGGATATTTCTGCTTGGTGGTGTTAACGAATTATCGACATTAATTTTAAACGGATCATTATCACCACGGGTAGATATATCCGGATCCTGGCCACGGTACTTTGTCCACGTTACTAAGTTTTCACCTGTTACGTATACACTGGCGCTTCTAACCTTCATTTTGTTTAAAACATTGTGTGCCAGGTTATACCTTACTGTCACAGATTTGAATCTTACAAAAGAACCTTCTTCCACATACCTATCAGATCCCAACCAATTATATCCTTTCTTAAAAAGAGCCCTCGGGATATCCGTTACATCACCCGGATTACGCCATCTTCTCAACACTGCAGTGCTCTGGTTGTCATAAGAATACATATTGGTAGTATTCATAGTTGCGGCATTAATAACCTGGTATCCAAGACGGTAATTAAAGAAAGTACGTATGGTCAACCCTTTATAAGTTAAGCTGGGTCCAAAACCGCCAGTTATTTTAGGTATTCCATTTCCCAAATACACAATATCCTTTTCATCTATATTTCCGTCATGATTAATATCTTCATATTTTGCATCACCAGCCTGAAAAACATAATCTATTGACGGGTAACCAAATCTCATATGAATTTGTTGTCCATTTGGCCCTGTAATTTTATTCCCATTTGCGTCTCTGGCAATCGTCTCGTCTTCAGTACTGTACACCCCTAAATATTTAAATCCGTAAAAAGATCCAAATGGGTTTCCTTCAAGGAGATAAGAACGGTATTTTCCATTTTGGTTAATCTTTATTCCATTATCACGTGGAAAATATTCAGATACTTCTCTTATTATATTTACATTTCGGGCTATATTAAAATCGAAACCCACTTGTACCTTCCCTTTCTTATAAGGAATTGTATTTAACATAACCTCCCAACCCTGATTATCCATAGTTCCGATATTTGCTGAATATTTATCGAAACCTGTATAAGTTGGTAAGGCTAACTTGTCAAAAAACATATCTGTTGTCCGGTTCCTGTATACTTCAGCATCTAAAAGCAAACGATTTTTAAATAACCAGAGATTAAAACCGAAATTAATTCCAGTAACTGTCTGCCATTTAAGGTTAGATAGTTCCATATTCGAAGGAAAAACTCCCGATTGCCCCATATAGCTGTAATCAAATGGCGTGTATTGGTTAAAATAAAGGTAATTTTTATTCGGTACGCCACCACTTTGACCATAACTGGCTCTCAAACTTAAATCCTCTATAAAATTTGCCTGTTTAAGAAATTCTTCCCCAGAAACACGCCATCTAAAAGACAACGATGGAAATAGTCCATACCTGTTATCCGGTCCAAATCTTGAATTTCCATCAAGACGTAATGCAGCATTAACGATGTATTTATCTAACAGACTATATTGACCTTGTAACAATGCACCTACACTGCGATTTTGTGAATGTGTAGCTTCCAAGGCCAATTCCGAGTTAATCGTTCTCGAAGGATCTGCCGGGTCTTGCAAAAGAGACGATGCAGTATTCGACATATTCGCTTTATAAGACAAAGACCTTGAATCGCTTGTTTGTAAGGAGAGTAATGCTTGTAACGTGTGAATTTCTTGATTTAAGTTAGGTTTATAAACAAAATTCAATTTTGTAGTTACTCCAAATACATCTCCGTCTATATCCCCTGCTCTGTTTACTACAGTTTCGTTATTATACCTACCGGTTGCTATTTGTGGTAAAAATGTATTTTGTTTATTGTTATTTATATCAAATTGTACATCAAATGTAGACGTTAGTAAAGATGGTAAAATATCATATTGAACAAAAAAGTGCGGTAAAATTCTATTCCCCACCTGCTTATTTATAGCTTCAAGTGCCATTGCAACCGGATTATACGTACCTGTAGCTTTGTCTTTTCCTCCATCATATCCAAAAGACCCCTGAATATTATAAGCCGGAGATAAATAATTTGGTGATTTATTACCATATAAATCAAACTCATATATTGACATATTTGGCATTTTATTGTATGCTACCCCTCTAATTTCGCCAGGAAAATTTTGACTATTGTCTAAATGAGTAAAAGTTATATCAGTCCTGAATCTTATTCTGGAAGACACATTGTAATCCAGATTAATTTTGGTAGTAATCCGCTTTAAATCTGTACCCACAGTTGTCCCTCTTACTCCGGTATATCCTAATGAGGCATAGTATTTCGCTTTTTCACCACCACCGGTCATAGACAAGTTATGATCCTGGGATAAACCAGTTTGCGTAATGGCATTAATCCAATCCGTATTATTACTATAATTATGATACCAATAGGGGTCAAACGGATCAAAGGAAAACTCCTTATTATTTTGTATATTCAGAGGATTACCATCTGCGTTCGAAACTTCTTCAGGTATCAGCGTAGCGTATTGATTGCCATTTAATAAAGGAATACTTTTCGGTTGCGTTGATACGTAACCCTTGAAATTATAAGTCAACTGAGGCTTACCTATAATTCCACGTTTGGTATTAATAATTAATACCCCATTTGCAGCTCTGGCCCCCCAAACTGCAGTCGAAGCAGCATCCTTAAGAACCGTAATATCTTGTATATCGGTAGGTGCTATATTCAGAAGCTGTGCATAACCGTTTTCATCTGCTGTTCCAAAATTAAAGTCTGATGGAATTTCTGTGTCAAACGGTAAACCATCCAATACAATTAACGGATTGGAAGATCCGTTGATAGATGATGTACCACGAATCCTAATCGACATCCCTGCCCCTGGATCACCGGAAGTAGTGCCTATATCAACTCCGGACATACGTCCTTGTAAAGCCTGATCAATAGATTGCGAAGCTAATTCCTGCAATTCTTTACCCTGTATAGTAACGGTGGCTGTAGTAGAGTTTCTTTTTTCTATATTTAAACCAGTACCATTATTTACGGTTCTTCCAGCTGTTACAACAACTTCTTTTAATAAGGACTCGTTTGAATGCAACACAACATTTACAACAGTTCTACCATTTAACTGCTCGCTAAAGTTTTTATAGCCTAGATAAGACACCGAAATTTTGTTTTTTGAATTCGACATTCTTAAAGCATAATTTCCGTCTATATCGGTTTGTGTTCCTGCAATAGTACGCCCGTCTTTGTCGGTCTCAAATACCGAAGCTCCAATAACAGGTAAACGATCTTTAGCATCTAAAACCTTCCCCCTTACAATCACTTTTTCTTGCGCAAATCCGTATACCATACAAATACAGTAGCTTAATAATAGTAATACAATTCTTTTCATATACGTTTTTATCTTTGGGGGTTATTGGACATTAAATTTCAAATAAGAGTTAAGCGAGTGAATTATCGTACGATAAGCCAAATTGTTGCTTCTATTTATGTTTATAGTCACATTGTTGCCATAGGCGTCATTAAAAGAGAGATTGTTTTTCGATGGACTTACTACATTCAAAAACAACACGTTACCATTAGCATTTTTTAACAAAGTTGCATACCCGCCACTCTTGTGCCCATCGCTTGCAACTGTATTCTTATCAAGTATGTGGTAATAAATAAAGTTGGTAACTTTTTCAACATCCCGAGGGTCAGCAGATGTAAAATTAGGAACTCCTGTTGTGGTGTTACCTGGCAAAACCCCGTCCTTAACCGCTTTTTCTATCGCAGCATTATTTGGGATTAAAAATGTATAAAATGATCCGAGCGCAACCTGTAGAATACTATTATCCGCTTCACCAAAAATTGATGCGTTTTTCAAATAATTCCAAAAATGTCCGAAATCAGAAGGATAATTCGTAGCAAGTTTCGCTATAGTGACCGGAACAGGTGTTTCCGTGAAAGTAAGTAAGTTTTTTGTATAATATACCTTCCCGTTTATTGCCGCTCCTGAACTATCTATTGTCACAGGTGTATTAGTTTCTACATTGCCGCTTGCATAAACTTTACCTGCATCATATTTTATGTATTCCCCATTATAGGCTTCTACAATTCCTTTGCCTGAAAGATCATTTAACTCGCCATTTGGAGTAGGGACAACAGATGTTTCCAGAATACGATTTATCCTTGCTTTAGCTCCGTCTGAAACATCTACTGTTCCCGTTGTACCAGGTTTCAGATATCCCCAGTTTGACTTATCATCATAATAGTCGTAACCAGCTGCTCTGATTTCAGTATCAGACATCATAAACATAGTATACTTAGCGGCAGGAATTGTTATTAAGGGCTTTAATCCTCCGTCTAATGCAAACTTCATTAACTTATATTTAGGATCTAGATAAGCAAAACTATAAACCGTATGAAAAGCATTTGCCCTTTGTACAGTATTTATACCATAGAAAAAACCATTACTTAAAACCTTCTTATCTATAATAGCTGATGGACTGAAATTTGCAGTCTCACCAGAAGCATTTCCTTCATTATTTATCTTACTCAACCATACCTGTGTACGCCACATATGAGCGTTTAAGAAATCATACAGTATTGAACGTGGGGCCTCCTCAAACGTTTTATAATATTTTAATACATCTTTTGTATAAGCTAATAACTCAGCATTCGTTGGTACAAAAATGCTGTAACCATTAATTTGGGCATCTGTACCGGAATTAAGAAAATTCTCATTATTTGGCGCAAAGGCAAGACTTGGATTGTATTGTTTAAGATATACCTTATCTATTGAATTCGAAAGCGCCTGGTACCTTTTAGTTATTTCGTCGTTGTAGGAATAAGTAGCAGCTAAATCCAACAACTTTTTAAATTCGCTATACTCTGCTTTAGATGCAATATATGAATCAATATTATCCAATGGTAAAATCACCTTATCTATAACATGTATTATACCATTCTCAGCCACTATATTTCTTTCTTTAACCTTGGCATCAACTACATTAAAATCTTTATAATCTGCGTTAGGAAAAAGTTGCTTATAGTCGGATGCGCTTAGCTGAATGCCTTGCAGAGACTTTATTGAGAAATAAGGGATATACTTATTATTGTTATCCGAAGCTACGTAAAGCCCTCCATTTCGATTTGTGTTTATAACCTTTGTTAGTGTATCTTTTATTTTTGTTGTATAAACAAAATCATAATATGCAGTTTTACGTTTAAAAGCATATTCTGGCTTAATTGATGTTGTCTGACCGGGTGCCTGATATTTAATCAGCTCATCTTCGCGATAGGCATTGTAAACCAGATTATAGGTTACAATTTTCCTGGCGAGTTCAGCATCGATATCATCTGCATTACTTTTTCCGATGCTATTTAGATACTTCGAAAAAGCATCGTCATCAGCAGCAAAGAAGGTCCAATACCCTCCACTACTCAAAGTTTCCTTGTAACCAGCTTTATCAATACATTTTAATAAACTGGTAAAATTACCCCGCGACACAAGTTGCTGATATATTGGGTCAGCTAAATTATCCGGGCGCTTGTAAAAATCTTCAAACTCCTTTTTCACACAAGAAGTCAAGAAAAAGCAAAAACAAATAGAAGATAGGACTACGTTTTTTAATACTCTTAACATATATTTCTGGTTTACAATTTTTTTAAATAAATGTCGTTAGAACATTTATAATCAAGTGTATATTTGACTATTATGGATCAAGCCAATATTTTAACAACTGTTGAGTTTTAGACAGAATATCATAATTGTTTATTTGGTTTATAATTTCAATAAGTGGTTCACCGTATTT
Organism: Pseudopedobacter saltans DSM 12145; assembly: GCF_000190735.1. Classification (GTDB taxonomy): domain Bacteria; phylum Bacteroidota; class Bacteroidia; order Sphingobacteriales; family Sphingobacteriaceae; genus Pseudopedobacter; species Pseudopedobacter saltans. Next base: position 4,411,055 of record NC_015177.1, on the reverse strand, counting down.
AGGTTTATATACTAAATTTAAACATAGCTTTTTCTTTCGGCAACCTGCACCATCCTGCTTTAGCTACCATCTGGTTTTAAAATACTGTTAATTGGACTTAAAGGCCAAAACCATTTAGACGGATCATCCGGTTTACCTGGATGATATCCCTCAAAATCTTTAATATTGTTTTTTATGGCTAATTTATTTTCAATAATTCCTCTAAGAACCATTTTACTAATCTCAAACGCACCGTAGGTATTAAAGTGCGTATTATCAGCCAGAGCCTGCTCCTGATTTGGAAAGGTATGTGCCGGATAGTGTACCAAAGCTAACTTTGACCGCTCTACGCCCAGAGCCTCATAGAAAGTTTTGGTCATCAAATTCAGGTCTATTAAGGGGACATTCAGCTCAAGGGCAACCTGTCTCGCAGCATCTGGAAAATCGCCAAGTGTCTGATTCAGTTTGCCTTCTGCATCAAATGACCTTCTACTTGTCGAAGTGACAATTACAGGTATACCGCCAACAGCTTTAAACTTGTTAACAAACAGCCTTAGTCTTTCTGAATAAGATTTATAAGCCCCAGAATTTTCTCCTTTTTCCTTTTGATCATTATGACCAAATTCAATAAAGAGATAATCGCTAGGCTTAGCCACACTCAAAATTTTGTCTAATCTTTTAGAACTTAGAAAACTTCCCAAAGCAAGACCGGATTCCGCATGGTTGGCTACCGCAATACCATCTCCGAAAAAACGTGGAATCATCTGTCCCCACGACGCCCAGGGCTCCTCTTCCTGATTTACCACAGTCGAATTCCCTGCCAAAAACAACGTCGTATAGTTTTCTACCCGTTCAATTTCAAGCGCACACAAATAAGTATTAATATCAAACTCCAATGTCAGCTTATCATCCCAGTCCAGCTTAGTCAATTCTCTGGGTTTTAAAGCAACCTGATTATTCCCATCAATATTTTTGTTTTTAATATTTACTACAAAAACTTCTTCCCGGAATTCCCCTGGCTTAGTTTTAATATCCTGCAACATCAATCTCCGGGATTCCGCTTTAACCGTTGTATGGCCCGAATCTTGAGAACTTCCAAAAAGCGCTTTGATTTTATAATTTCCCTCGGGCACCTTCACCGAAAAATAAAAGGGAGACTTACTGTAAACGCAATCACTTTTCAATCCTTTTTGGATACCTGTATTTTTAGAGTCTGGTTGTGTTTGTAAATCAAATCCATAAAGATTTTCATCGCTGTACCGGCGCTTATTATCTATTTTTATAAACCCGCTCTGAGCCTTTCCCTCGCCAAAATCGAATTTAAAACTTTGGGCAAACGAAGTTTCAGCAAAAAGAAAACTGACCGCGATTAAAGCCACCTTAAAACGAAATCGTTGGAAGTTTTTCTGATTCATTTGGTTTATTGGTTTCCTACAAAGCTAAAACATGAAGTTTAAACACGCATCCTGTTGCATCCTGTCTTCGAGACAATTGCTAGGTAAAGAATAGCGATAAATTTAGAGAAATCAACACTACACAAACGTTTGATTAGCTTAAAAACAAATATTTTATTTAATTTAGTAGATGTGAATAAGAAGCCAATAACTATAAAAGAAATTGCAAAAAAACTAAATCTTTCTGCGTCAAGTGTCTCAAGAGCGCTTCATGACCATCCCACTATCGGCTTATCTACGCGTATTAAAGTCAAAAAACTCGCCGAACAATTAGGCTATGTTCCTAATTTGGCAGCAATATCCTTTCAAAAAGGAAAAACCAACACAATTGGTGTTATAGTTCCCGAACTTTCTGAAGCTTTTTTTGCCACCGCAATCAGTGCCATAGAGGACGTGGCAAACCATAGAAATTATACAGTTTTATTTGCTCAATCTCATGATGATGAAGAAAAAGAAAAAAAGCTCGTAGAAAAAATGCTTAATCATCGGGTAGATGGACTTTTGATCTCTTTATCTAAAACAACATCCAATTTTTCTCATGTAGAAGCTTTCAAAAAGAACCGGATACCTTTAGTATTTTTTGATTGCATTCCCGCCAGAAAAGATATTCACTATGTGGTTTGCAACATGGAGACCGGTACGGTAGAAGCGGTAAATTACCTGTTAAAGAAAGGACATCGAACCATAGGTCTCATTAACGGTCCAACAACATTATATGCGAGTAAAGAACGTAAAGAAGGTTATATAAAAGCATTTACAAAAAATAGGCTTAAGTTTGATCCCTCCTTAGTTATTGATTGCGACCTTACCGAGAAAGGGGCCGAGGAAGCTTTTGACATCTTAATGAATAACAAAAGGAAGCCTTCTGCCATTGTAACATTTAACGATTATATCGCATTGTATGCCATTAATCACGCTAAAAAGCAGGGATTGGATCTTTCCAAAGACATAGAGTTTGTCAGTTACTCCAATTTACCCCTATTCAAATACATAGATTTTGGGCCTAAAGCCTCCGTAGAACAATTCCCTTACAGACAAGGAGAAAAATCAGCCGAGATTTTACTTGATCTAATCCATCAACAGGAAAACAGCAATGAAGACACCAACGCTTATTATAAAGTGTACATAGAATCTCAGTTGGTAGAGAAGGGTTAAAGGTCGGTGGTCCATAGTTGATGGTCCATAGTCCATAGCAGATCTACTGATGCCTAATGAACTAAAAAAGTCGGAAGCTGGATGTCGGAAGACCGAAGTCTTCTGTCCATCATCGATAATCCATGGAAAAGCTACTAATGAACTCATGATTAATAAACTCAAAAGTGGGAAGCTGGATGTCGGAGGACCGAAGTCTTCTGTCCATCATCGATAATCCATGGAAAAGCTACTGATGAACTCATGACTAATAAACTAATCCCTTCAGCCAGTCTAAATACTTGTTACTTGACAAATCAATCAAACGTTTGCGTAAGTAATTAAACAAGGTTCTAAGTATATTTGAGTTATAGCAATTTCTATTAGTTTACTCATATGCTTGCAGATATATTAAATCAATTTGGTCTCATCGAAGACAGATGTAATATTAAAAACTTTGGTTCCGGGTTGATCAACCATACCTGGTTAGTAGATTCCGGAGAGAAAAAATATATTCTCCAAAAAATAAATCATCATGTCTTTACCGAACCTGAAATCATTGATGACAACATTAATAACATCAAACATTTCTTAAATAAATTCTATCCGGATTATCTTTTTATTTCATCTGTACCATCCCTAAAAGGAGAAACGCTGATAAAACAAAATGGAGAATATTATAGATTAACGGAATTTGTAGAAGGCTCGGTAACCATTACAACTGTTAATACCGAAGAAGAGGCTTACGAAGCCGCAAAGCAATTTGGTAAATTCTCCTATCTGTTGGCAGATTTTAATTTAAGTAATCTTGGTATACCTCTTAAAGACTTTCACAATTTGTCATTACGTTTCAAACAATTTGAAGACGCTGTAAGCAATGGCAATCAGGAAAGAGTTATTGAAACCCAAACTGCAATTGACGAATTATATAAATGGAAAGATATTGTAGATACCTATGAAAAAATTGTTGATGAGAATACCATTCCCAAACGAGTAATCCATCATGATACAAAAATTAGCAATGTGTTATTTGATGAATTCGGGAAAGGTATATGTGTTATAGATCTGGATACCGTAATGCCAGGTTATTTCTTTAGTGACGTTGGAGATATGATGAGAACTTATCTATCCCCTGCCAATGAAGAAGAACAGGATATTAGCAAAGTTTCGGTAAGAACAGAAATGTTCAAAGCAATTTACGATGGATATATGAGTGAATTCTCCTCAAATCTTACGAAAGAAGAAAAGTCTCTTTTCATCTATTCTGGTAAGTTTATCATATATATGCAAGCGCTAAGGTTCTTAACCGATTACCTGAACAACGATACCTATTATGGCGCTAAATACCCTAAACACAATCTTTCAAGAGCTCTTAATCAAATTAAGTTGCTTAAAGAATATCTAAATGCAGAAACTGAATTCAAAAAAATAATGACATCTGGCATTTAAATCCAGTTTTTAAAAATATATTTTAATCTAAAGCAGTGAGTTCCTATTCAATGTGAAAAGGCACTCACTGCCATACCAAGCCGCAACAGTAAATCTAATCAGAGATTTCCAAATCCAACATCTGGTACCAGACTTTACTGTCCGTTCCTAAATCCACTTTACAAGTTTGGACAAAATCCTAACTTTAAAGAACAATGGAAAAACCAAGAAAAGGAAAGAGCAAAGGTCGTACTCCTTTATTCGAAGACAGTTTTAAAATTGCAGTTGCCCGAGAATATATTTTGGGTGACTATAGCGCCAGTCAGGTTGGCAAGAAATACAATTTAAATTCAGACAATGTATTTTACTTTGTAAAGTGGTACAATAAGCATCATCCTGACCCAGCCCCAGAGACAAGTTCTCCTGCGGAATTAACGCCCTCAAACACCGCTAAGCTTGAAGAGGAATTAGCGTTGGCAAAACTTAAGATCACCGCATTAGAAATGCTCATTCGTAATGCCGAACGGGAAATGGGGGTAGATATTGTAAAAAAGCCTGGTACCAAACAGTAGGACAAATGAAAGAAATATATCATGAAATTTCCCTAACAACAATTTGTGCTTTGTTTGGTAAAAGTCGTCAAGGTTGGTATCAGCTAGCTGAAAATAAGGGACAGAAACAACTACAAAGAACTTTAGTGATAGAACAGGTTCGACAAATAAAAAGTGAATTGCCCCACATCGGCGGCCTTAAGATGCACTCCATGCTGCAAAAATTCCTATCTGCTCATCAGATTTCGATGGGAAGAGATGCTTTTTTCTGCTTATTAAAGGAAAATAATTTGCTGGTTAAGCCCCGGAGATTATATGCCAGAACGACCAATTCCTTTCATCATTTTAAGAAATGGCCGGATCTGGTGCAAAGACGTAAAGCTATAATGGCAGAAGAAATATGGGTGAGCGATATTACCTATTTAAAAACAAAAAAAGGTTTTATCTATCTTAGTTTGATTACAGATGCTTATTCAAGAAAAATTGTAGGTTATAACTTAAGTCGAAACTTAAAAGCAGAAGGATGCATAAAAGCATTTCAGATGGCGTTAAAATCAAGATTATACCCCAAAAGACCTCTTATTCATCACTCTGACAGGGGAATTCAATACTGCTGTGACGATTATGTCCAATTATTGATCAGCCAAAATGTACAAATTAGCATGACGCAAAATGGAAGCCCTTATGATAATGCTATCGCAGAGCGGGTGAATGGTATTTTAAAACAAGAATTTAATCTATACCAATCTTTTGACTCATACCAAAAAGCTAAAGATGCAGTAGAAAACGCAATTATCAGTTATAACCAGATCAGACCCCACTTCTCTTGCCAGCTTCAAACACCACAAGCAAAACATGCATCAAGTAATGCATGGTAAAGTGAAATCAGGAAAATAAAATTTAGTGTAAAGTAATATCGGGAAAATAATATAAATTGTAAACCAAAATTAGTAATTACCGTCCAAATTTGTCAAGTAAATCTAGTATAGGACATACTTATATTTTTCTTAATTAGCACCTTACTTGATTCTCTATGAATCCGTATATTATCCATGATTAGTCCAATATTACTCCATGTTTTTAATATAAAATATGGACTTTATATGGTTTCATCTAGGCACAAAATGGATAAAATGAGGATCAGTTCAGGAGTATTTCCGGATAAAGTGTACCTGTGCATATTGTACGAAAACTTTCTATGTAGAATAAGCTATTTAGCTATTTTAAAAATGTGAGATATAGGCTTCCCATATTAAGGACAGATAACTTTTAAAAAGCATCTCCTGATCCTAAAAAGAAAGTTAAGATGTCATGGAATTAGTCTTCATTTGAGGTGAATACTCTAATAAAGCTTATCCTTTATTACTATTCCTTCCTGGCCTGATAATCATCCTTAAGGAATTATCTTTGGTAAAATAAGCTATAGACCAATTATATAGAGTCTTCATTCTGTTTCTATAGTTTAGCAAAGACATTAAGTGGATAAAAAGCCAGGCTAGCCAGGCAATAAACCCTTGAAAATGGATATTTTTGAAGGGAATATCAGCAACGGCCTTATTTTTCCCGATAATGGCCATAGACCCTTTATCGTCATATTTAAAAGGCAGAAGAGGTTCTTGTTTTAATATTCTCATAAAGTTAGCCGCAAGATTTTTTCCTTGCTGAATAGCTACTTGAGCTAATTGCGGATGTCCTCCGGGATATTCCGGGTCTTCTGTAACGACACAGGTATCGCCCAATGCATAGATATCTTCCATGCCCCTTACTTTATTGAAGCTATCGACAATCATCCTGTTACCTGATCCATAGATGTTGGCCGGAAGTCCTTCGAAAGAAATAGCTTTAACTCCCGAAGCCCAGATCAATGTCTCCGCCTCTATAGTATCGCCATTACCCAGATAAACTTTCGAATCCTTAAAATCCGTAACTCTGGTATTCAATAATATATTAACACCCAATTTCTCCAGAGATTCCAGTGTATAAGTTTGTGATTTAACGCTCATTGGAGAAAGAAGCTCCCCTCCTCCATTTACCAGATAAAGTTCAAATCTGGTCCCTACCAATTCGGGATATTCCCTTCTTACGGTAGATTTTCGCAACTCTGCTAACATTCCGGATATTTCTACCCCTGTAGGTCCCCCACCAGCTATTACAACCGTCATTAAACGAGTCTTTTCTTCCTGATCTTCCGCAATGGTAGCTTTTTCCAACCTTTCCAACAGAATGTTACGCATCAGCAATGCGTCGTCCAATGTTTTCATGGGGATCGCATTGTTCTTCACGTTTTCAAGGCCAAAATAATTGGTCTCTGTTCCGGTTGCGAATACCAGATAATCATAAGATAATTTCCCGGTGTCCAGTATAAGCGTCTTATCTTCGGGAATAACACGAAGGACGGCCCCCATTCTAAAACGCACATTTTTATCTCTGAAAAGCTTTCTGAATGGATAGCTTATATTGGAATTTTCTAAAAAACCGGTAGCTACCTGATATATTAAAGGTGGAAAGAAATTATAATTATTCTTATCTACCAGAGTAATATCAAACAGATTCGACTTTGCCAGCTTCCTAACCAGGTTAATGCCCGCAAACCCTCCACCTACTATAATTATCTTTTTGGGGCTATTGCTCATATCAGTATATTATTTTTTTTCGGGCACAGTGCGGAAAATCATGTCCCAAAAAGTCGAACTCACACCAAAACCTTTTTCAGGATATTTATAGTGATGTAAATGGTGATTTCTCCACAATGCTTTTAAGTACTTTGGCGGTGCAAATGCATGAATGGCATAATGCATAGACACATAAGCCAAATATCCGATCATAAAACCGGGGAAGAACATAAATGTATAATTTGGATCTCCAATTACCCCGGCAAGACTAAACCAGATAATTGCAAAAATAACCGAGGCCAAAATTATACTAGGTACAGGGGGCATAAATAGCCTCATTTTGTCCCTGGGATATTCGTGATGGTTACCATGAAATATATAAACAATACGTTGTCCAATTTTACTTTTAGGCTCATAATGGAACAGATACCGATGTGCAAAATATTCAAACAAAGTCCAAAAGAAAAAAGCAAAAAAGAATACTCCCAATACTCTGCCTATGGAAAAGCCCAACGTACCGTAGGAATAGTATAACATATACATACAGACAGGAATATACAATACATAAATTACCCATGGTCTTGTTTTTGTCAGACTTTCCAGGAATGGATTTTCAAACAATCTGGCTTGTCCCTTATTCTTAATTTGTTCTGGCTGCATAACTAATGAGTATTCTCAAAAAACATTAAACAATAGAGAACCAAAATGGTTGTAAACTTTCTTAAAATGTCCAAATATACCTATTTTGAAAATAGATCGGGAGCGTTTGCGCCTATTCCACGTAAAAATTTAAGCACATTCTTGGTCGAAATCTTCATATCATCAACCAGACAATGCAAGGTATAAGAGTTTTTCTCCGACTTCTCGAAGTCGCCTACGTGATTATAAATGTTTACCGATATCAACAGAAACAACTTTTCAAAATAATGCACCTTCTTGAGTTCAGCTATACTTAAGCCCTCCTCCAGATAAATAATCGTCTTTGGTATATTTGACTTGGAAAGATTCATGAGTATCATTAAAAAACAAAGCATGAGATAGAAAAAGGAATGGAAGTTATCTCCTACACTATTCTTTACTAAAGTAATATGGCGGACTATGCGCTCTACCAGTTTTAAATCATCATTAAGATGAACAAAAGCAGATATAATCAGCAGATATAACGATAACCCTGATCTGCGTTTGAAGATAGCCGGATGTTTGGCGTAGATAATCTCAGAAGCCTTAACAAAGGCATCATTTCTGCCATATAAAATAGCCACCATACAATAACAAAAATAAGACAACACAGCTTTGGTATCCAAAGAACCCGGCTTAACATGGTCTAAAACAGCCTTATCGGCAACAAAATCAATAATACGTTCTGCATTTTCTGTATTCCCGCTTAGATAATCAAGCATCAGTTCAAACGTCTCGATTTGCTTATTTTCAAAGATATCATTGTGATTAATCAAAGCATTTAATTCGTCAACCACCGCCTTAAGCTGATCTATCTTTAACTCGAAGAAATAAACATAGCCTAAAAGTGACTGGTATAAAAACCGCTGTTCTACCGACTGGGTTGTCTTAAAAAGACTCTTCAGTGTATTTTTATAATAGAAATCGGTAAAATCAAAACCTAAAAGTTGAGAAAGAAAAGCTGCATGAACTTCCTTATGGTTAAAATCGGAATAGAAAAGCTGCCTGTTCTTTTCTCGACTTTCCAGCATTTCTGCAATGAAAAACAGAAAATATTTTTTTTCGGCTATTGGAATTTCATGACGAATTAGCTTAGTTAGCGACTCTGACTGATCATTAATCACCACATAACGCACTGTCCATTGCAATAATTTTAAACCCAGAGGCGAATTTTCATAGTGATCATCAATATATTTCAAATAAGTACTATCTACCTGTCTCTGATGCTTATCCAAAGTTTCTATAAATAGAAAGTATTCAAAAACATGTACTTGCTGAAACCGGATAATCTCTACTGGCAAAACACCTCCGTAATGCTTTTCTTCTACAAGAACACCATGCAATAGTAATTCTTCATAAGCATCTTTAAAGGTTACAATATCGGTAAGCAATTCTGTTTTTTCTACCGCATTACCTTTCTGAGCTTTAGTTGCTACAGCAATAAGTTTTTTTAACAGAATAATCTTCTCTGTATAGTGTGCGGAAAGATTAATTTTTAAATGGACATATTTAGATATCAGCTCGTAATAGGTAAGATCGGTAAAATAAGTTTCGTCATTTTCAGTTCCTAATAATTCATGAAAAAAGCGCAGATAAAAGGGAGTTCTAAGCTGCAGTTTTGTTTTGGGATTGATACTACTTGCATCTATTGAAAAATTACTGATAACATTATCTATCTCCTTATCTGTCAACGGAGGCATGTTTGTAAACTCTTCTCCTGAACTATAATTGCCGGAATACCATTTAGACTTGATATAAGCGGAATGTCTTATTTTTTCATAGAAATTTAACCATCCAATATTTCGCATACTAATGACAACTTTCAGCCAGGTATGCCTGGAATTAGAGAAAATAAAATCTGCGAGAGAATTTATCAGTTTATTGAAACTGTCTTTTTTTAACGTTACATCGTCCAGGCCATCTATAATAAATACAACTTTACCATTTAACAATTCCGCTGACTGATCGCAGAAACTAATGAAGCCTTCAGGTACGATTTGCTTTATATGCGCATTCAGCCAGGAATCTATATTATATTCATGACTTTCCAGGTCAAGCAACATATGTGGATTGAAGAACCATAGCATATCATCTTTAAAAACAGCATCCTCTTTCAGAAAAAAATTCTCGACCAGATTGGCCAACATGATAGATTTACCGTAACCCGCCTGTGCTACATAAGAACAAAAAAAGTAATCTTTTTTATAAAAATAGTTAAACTCTCTTTCACAAAATTCTCGCCTGGTAGTATAACTATATTTGATAGTACTCTTACTTTTTATGTTATTGAGTGTCTTGAGAGTGAGGTTTTCCGACTCAGTTTTTAGTAATTTGATTTTCTTATCAATATTCAGCCCCTCACTTTCCTCTTCCAAATGGTAAAAACGAGTCTCCCCAATAAATTCCTGAAGTGCAGTTAAAGTGTACTTCGAAAAATTATGTGTGGTTTTAGCAAAACCAAAAAGCCTTTTGATGGTGGTTTCGCTTATATTTTTATTAACAGCCTGGCTGATTAAATAAGCAATTCTCTTACAATCTGCCGGAGTAGGGACTGTGATTGAAGATTTTTCTAATATTTGTTTCTTAAGCAAAAGTAAATCTCGATCCATTTAAAAACTAAAAAGAAAACATATTTAACGATAAAACTAAACTTTTGTTCACAGATTGTTCATGAACAAAATAATCAAAAAGCCTACTCTCGTTATTAATAAAACCAATACAAACTACTAAACTTTATACCTTTTAAACACACCAAAGGTTACATTAACCTTCAAGAAATCGACACATTGAACAAAACGAACAAAATGAATGAATTCAGAAAAAAAATTGAATGAAATGAATTAGACTTTTTTCAAAAACGGTTGTTAGAATTGAAAAAATAATTATCACAAAACAACCGCTTATGAAATTATTATTTACTCAAAAGAAACCCCATTACCTTACCTTGAACCTATTAAGAGCGCTGATGGTGATGGTTATGGTACTGGTTTCTTTATCGACCTCTTATGCACAACATCCGCGTCAAAGAGTATACGCCAATAGTGTGCAAAAAAGCGCAGACGCCTATCTTTTAGGTCTTATAAAATCCGGTTATGTTAACAATGAGAACAATGCCATAGACGGGAACGTCTCTAACTACGCCACACTTAATTCAACTGTTGTTGATTTGAGTGTACCTTTAGTACTCAAGCTCACTCTTGGTGCTGAAGCATGGGTAAACCTCAAGTTTGAGAACGAAAAGCCAACCCAGCAAACTCCCGTTACTGTTAAACTGGGGCTGGGAAATAACCTACTTTCCGTATTAAACGGCCTGCATGTCCAGGCTACAAAAAATGGTGTACCAGTGGGTAATGAAATTTCTGGAACAAGTCTCCTTACTGTTTTAAAAGGCGATCAGGTAGTCGAATTTACCTTTATTCCTCAGGTAGATTATGACGGCGTACGGATAAAATTAGGAGTACCGGAAAACAGTTTACTTTCTATTGGTGCCTTAGCCACTGCTAAAATTTATCATGCCTATTTCACAAAGCAGGTCAGCAATATTGTGTGCGAAACACCAATAGATGTATTATATGGCAATACTGGTATACTGGCGGGCGGTTTAAATGCAGTAGAAAATCCAGAAAGAGCTATTGACAGAAACCCTTCTACCGCAGCTTTGCTTAGAGCAAATGTTGGAGCGTTAAACCAAACTTACCTTACGGCTATATATCCTGCACTTAGCAGGAGCGGAGATTCTATCCGATTAATTTTAAAGAATCAAAACACCGGATTACTGGACTTAAATTTATTATCTCAAAACCTTAGAATACGAACTTATAATGATAACCAAAGTGCAGAAGACCTTACGCTTAATTCTGCACTTTTAAAACTGAACCTTCTTGGAGGCTCCAACAACTTACAAGTCCTAACCTTTCCTACTTCTGTCCCTTTTAATAGAATTCAAATCTCTATTGGAGATGGAGCAGCAATGGCCCTGGGAGGATTGTATATACATGAAATCGGCCGGATAGCACCATTACCTATCATACAAAGTCCTGGGTTAAACAATGGTTCATTAATTGTTTGTGAAGGCATTCCGGTAAATTTAAGTATCTCATCTCCGGAATCCGGCTCGACGTATAGATGGTTCGATACTTCAAATAATGAAATAACTACTGGTATAACAAACAATGGTGCTAATATAAACCTGACAGGACTCAGTCCAGGCACTCATGAACTGCAAGTAGCACTATACCGCTTTGGTTGCTCCGATCCCATATCTGAAAGAACAAAAATCACGATTATTGTTACTCCCGGAGCCCGTGCTGCAGACATTACTGCTTCTAACTCGCAAGTCTGTTTAGGGTCACCAATTCTACTGGCGGCACCTTCCTTAACCGCAGGAAGTGCAATTTCCAACCCGATATTTACCTGGTATTTTGACGCCAATAAAACTCAGGCGATTACAGATGGAATAGTTTCTAATGGTTCTACCTACAAATTAAATCCTGATGGATCCCTAAGAATTACCGGACTTACCGCCACTCGTAATTATTACATCAGTGTAAGCGGTACCGGCACCTGCGAAAATCCAGCAGGAGCACTAAAACAAGTTACTGCTACAATAAACAATGTATCTCTACCAGTTATTGATTTAGCAGGTAACCAAACTATTGGTGCTCAGGGATCAATAACATTTACAGCATCTGCAACAGGAGCTGTATCTTATCAATGGTTTAAAGATTCAAATCAAATTCCTGGAGCAACAAACTCTACTTATACGATAAACAATGCCTCCTCTAACGACGCAGGATCTTACACGGTTATAGCCTACGGATTAGGCGGTTGTAGTTCTATAGCTAGCACTGCGGTAAACCTGCAAGTTGGGGGATTTGGAAGCACAAAAACAGTTGAAGGATTAAATGCAAATGGGAAAATAGAATCCGGATCAAATCTAACTTACAAAATTACTGTAAGCAATCCAGGCTCCAGCGATCTAACAAATATAACTATAACAGATCCGCTACCACTGGGTACTACTTTCGTAAGTGCCAGCAACAGTGGCACACTAACCAACAATATAGTCCAATGGAATAACCTTACCGTGACTGCAAATAGCAGCTTAACGGTAAGTATGATCGTAAAAGTGGCGGACGATTTAACCACAATAGGTGCCATAGGTAATAAAGCTACCATTACGGTGCCTGGTCAGCCGGACCAGAATCCAGAAATTCCTCCAGTAAATACTGAACAAACTTTTAAATATTCTGCACAAAAAACAGTAAATAACTTAAATACCAACAACCAGATAGAAGCCGGATCGATAATAACCTACTCCATACAGGTTAAAAACGAAGGAAACATGACACTATCCGGTATTAGTGTAAAAGATATCGTTCCTAATGGCACTAGCTATCAAGCAAATAGTGCAGACAATGGGGGACAAGAAAACGGTGGCGAAATTACATGGTCGATTAACCTCAATGTAGGTGAAACTAAAACAGTTTCTTTCAAAGCTCTTGTTAATAACGATCTGACAAATGTACCAAATATAGAAAACATTGCCAGAATTGAAGGTCCTGGTGGTACAGTTGAAGCAAAAGTGGGGCCTACACCAACCCATCAAATCAGGAAATTTATTTCAGAAAAACTTGATAACACAGTAAATCCTGTACAGGCCGGTGATGAAATTACCTATACTATTAAACTGGAGAACCAGGGAAATATTGCTATTAACAATATAGCCATTCTAGATCCTATTCCTGCCGGAACAACTTATATAGCTAACTCAGCAAGTCATAATGGTGTTTTTTCCTCGAATATACTGGAATGGGCAAACTTGTCTATACCTGTTGGAGGCACAACATTGGTTACTTTTAAAGTAAAAGTAAAAGATGACCTGACGGGTGTATCTATAATAAAAAACAAAGCTACTGTTACTGATCCTGAAGATCCGCAGAACCCGCAAAACCCAGAAACTCCGGGCACAAACACGAAACAAATTGTTAGTTATGCAGCCACAAAAACCCTGACTTCCGGCTTAAATAGCAGTCAGAAAATAGAACCGGGAGCTGAGTTAACTTACGTTATTGCTATTGAAAACAAAGGAAATGTTTTACTGGACAACATCTCTATTGAAGACCTGGTGCCTAACGGTACAACCTACATAGCAGGAAGTGCTTCCAATGGTGCAACTTATGATAACGTAGGTAACACTTTGAAATGGAATGTAAACGTTCCTGTTGGAACAACTCTGAACGCGGAATTCAAAGTTAAGGTGAACAATGACCTATCAGGAATTGCATCCATAAAAAACACAGCCACAGTTGAGGATGACACTAACCCGACAGACCCTACGGAAAATAATCCAAAAACCGTAAGCACACCAGATTATGATACTGAGCAAAACGCGAGCTTTCAGGTAACGAGCAGTGTGTCTTCTTCAAGCGGTGCTACCGCTACCCCAGGAGCAGAACTTACGATCACAATTAATGTAGAAAACACAGGAAATATTGCTTTATCTAATGTGACAATTGAGAATCCATTGCCTGCGTATACTACTTATCTAACCGGAGGAAACTTTGATCCGAATACCGGGAAAATAACATTGGACATCCCGGCAATAGCAGTTGGGGCTACTGAATCCGTTTCTTTCACAGTAAAAGTGAATAATAACGTAGGCCTGATTAATACAATATCTAATTATGCAATTGTAACAGCGAACGCCGTTTCTAAAACAACTTATGCAAGTATAGCAGTTTCATGTCCACAAACAGCTCAAATTGCATCAATATCAGCAAATGGTAATATGATTTGCTTAAACAACAGCAGCACAACAACTGTTACAATAACCGCAGATCCGTCATTATTAAACCCTATATTTTATTTATATGATGAAAACCATGCATTTATTACCAGCAATACTACCGGTATATTTACAGTAAATGCTACTGCCGGACAAACATACAATTACTATGGCGGTGCTAGTGCAGACGGTTACTGCGAGACTCTTCTGGGAGACAGAAAAAAAACAACATTCTCTGTTAGCAATTTACCGAACACCCCTTCAGTAACATCAACCAACATTGAAGTTTGCCCATCAACAAAGGCTACATTAAGTATATCGAACCCTGAAAACGGTATAACTTACAATTGGTATAATCAACCTATTGGCGGCGTTTTACTAGGCAGCGGAACATCATATGAAACAACTGCTATTGCAGCGAATACGATATTCTATGTAGAAGCATCTAATGCCAGCTGCACAAGCGCCAGTAGAACTGCCATAAATGTTAACATATTACCTGCACCGGCGGCTCCTGCTTCTATAAGCATAGCCAATACTCAATTGTGTGCTGGATCACCCGCTAAACTTTCTGTAGATAATCCGGTTAACGGACTTACATATAGATGGTACAGTAGCTTAAGTGGCGGTAGTTATTTATATGAAGGAGATATTATCACCACAAACAATCTTACCGGAAACACAACATTGTACGTTGAAGCCATCAATACAAATTCTTGTGTGAGCGCAACACGAACAAAAGTAGACATAACAGTTTTAAGTATTCCGGTTGCTCCTGCCGACGTGGACATTGTGAATGGACCATCCATCTGCTCAGGCTCCATAGCATCTTTATCAGTTAAAAACCCTACTTCGGGAATTACCTATAAGTGGTATAATACGGAATTTAACGGAGCACCAATACATGAAGGTATAAACTATGCTACCGGCATTTTAAACAGTGACCTCACATTATTTATTGAAGCGGCAAACAGTAACTCTTGTGTAAGTTCTAACAGAACTAAGGTTACTATTAAAGTTTTTGACAAGCCGATGGCACCAGCTTCGGTTAGCATTGATAACAAAGCAATTTGTGCCGGAGCTTCCGCTACGCTTTCTGTAGATAACCCTGTTGCCGGTACTACTTACAATTGGTATTCAAGCGAAACTGGAGGCAGTCCGCTTCACACTGGAGGAACATATCCAATGCTAAATCTACAAGCCAGCACTATTGTGTTTGTGGAAGCCAGAAACGCTAACTTATGTATCAGTTCGACAAGAACCCGTGTAAACGTTACAGTTCTGCCGATACCTGTTACACCTGCTTCGGCGAAAGCAACAAATAATATAATATGCTCAGGCTCTACGGCAAGTCTTTATGTAGAGAATCCTGTAGCTGGAATTACTTACAAGTGGTACACTAATTTAACCGGAGGTACAGTATTAGGAGAAGGTGATAGATTTACTACCGGAGCCTTAACAACCAACAGTACATTTTATGTGGAAGCAGTAAACGCTAATTCTTGTGCTAGTTCGGGAAGAGCTATGGTAAATGTCGATGTACTTCCTGTTTTAGCTATTCCTTCTGTTTCGGTTCAAAGCAAAACCACGAACAGCATTACTTTTAGCTGGAGCCCAGTTACTAATGCGAAAGGATATGAGATTTCCATTAATGGCCAAACATGGTCTGCACCAAGTTCGGGAGTTACGGGAACTACACATACATTTGACAACCTAAAACCAGCACAACAGGTTTCCTTATCTGTAAGAGCTAAAGGTACTACCGAATGTCAAACCAGTGCAGGTTCGTCCTTATTAACTATAGAGAGCGAGAATCCTTTTGGTAACGGAGTATTTATTCCAAACACCTTCACTCCTAATAATGATGGACAAAATGATCAGTTTCTGATTTACAGTAATACTATAAGCTCTATGACTATGAGAGTGTTTAACCAATGGGGACAGCTTATATTCCAATCTAATCAACCAACAATTGGTTGGGACGGAAATTATCAAGGCAAGGCCCAACCGTCCGGAGTGTATGTCTACCATATAGAAGTTACTTTCAACGACGGAAACAGAGAAACTAAAAAAGGTACCGTGACTTTGATCAGATAGATCAAAGTCCGGATTACCGGTTTTATTTGAACACTTAAAAACAAGTAACATGAGAAAGCTTAGAATAACATTAATCATATCTTTTATCTGTCTTTGCCAAATGGTTAAAGCTCAGATAGACCCTCATTTTTCGCAGTATTACGCTTATCCCTTATTGCTTAACCCAGCACTAACAGGAGTAGTTGATGGCGATTACCGTGTATCTATAAATGCGAGACAGCAATGGGGCTCGCTAAACAATGCCTACTATACAGGAGCAGCTTCTTTCGATATGGCGCCCACCAAGAATCTAGCTTTTGGCGCTACAGTGATGAATCAGAAAGCTGGCGAGGTAGATTTTAATTATCTCACTGCCCTTGCATCCGCGGCTTATCGCGTTAGATTGGGATCTGACGGTAACCAAATATTGAATTTTGGTTTACAGGCTGGAATTATAAATAAAAGCTTTGATGCTTCAAAAGTGAGAACAGGAAACCAATATGATCCAAATTCCGGTTATAATGGAAACTTGCCAAGCTATGAGAATATAGCATCAAACTCTTCTTTCTCTCCGGACGTGAATGCGGGACTTATGTATTTCGATGGAACTCCTAACAGAAGCGTAAATGTTTTCGCTGGAGGAAGCATAGCCCACTTAACACGTCCGGTAGATAAATTTTTAGGGAATAAAGAACGTATCCCTATGAGATACACCGTTCATGGCGGAGCCAGGGTTAAAGTATCGGATTTAATAGCGATAACCCCAAATGCTTTATATATGTCGCAGGGAAACGCACATGAAACTTTAGCCGGAGCTTACGCGGAGTTTATGATTAATCCTGAAACTGGTTTACTAGTCGGAGGAAACTACAGGGTTGAAAGCTCGGCTATTGCATTTTTGGGCTTACAGATTAAAAACCTGGTGCTTGGTTTAAGTTATGATATGAATACTTCCCATGTCACCAATATTTCCAGAACCAACGGGGGGTTAGAACTTTCTCTCTCTTTTACCAGTAGAAAGGGAATTATTGGCCCCAACTTTTTTTGTCCCAGACTTTAATCATCTAAAATCCCTCTCATGAAAAATTTAAAATTAACCATCATATTTAGCTTTATTATAATTAAAGCTTCCGCCCAGTTTGTACCGGATTACAAAAGAGTAGCGGATGTATATTTTCAGAATCACGAATACTATGCAGCTTCAGAATATTACAAGAAAGCACTCAATTTATCTAACGATTCTGTTAGTGGGCTGACACTTCCTTACATTGCTGAAAACAAGGTTAAATCGAAAAAACAAAATGCTGATATAGAACAAATGGTATTCAATTTAGCCGAAAGCTACCGGATTTATAAAGATTTCCAAAACGCCGAAAAGTGGTATAGTATTGCAAAGGACTTCAGCGATGAAAAATATGCTTTAAGTCCTTATTGGTATGCTGTATCGCTTAGAGCGAACAATAAATATGACGAAGCTATTAATGCTTTCGAAAACTTCATTAAGAAATATAAAGGCGAACAAGCTTATGTTAAACAGGCAGAACAGGAGATTGCAAGCTGTAATTTTGCCCTTAATGAAATGAGGTATCCCCGTTTGGTTTCACTTAAACAACTAAGTGCCCCCGTCAATGCAAAAGGGTCCAATTACGCTCCTCTTGTTCAAAACAACATGATGTATTTTACTTCTTCGAGACCTATTAATACCTCGGGTAAGACAGAAATTCTGGGATCTGGAAATTCTAAAATAAAGAAAAAAGAGTCGCCTTATATAAACGCTATTTATAGTATTGAAAGAGCCTACATCCAATCCGGAGCTAACACAACGATCAATAAAGTTGAGCTGGGGTTCAGTTCCTCAGAAAATGCAGCAATAGCTTTATCTCCAGACGGAACGCGAGCATTCTTTACAAAATGGGACGCTAAAGAGAATACTAAAAATATTTATACAGCCAAAAAAATTGGAGATAAGTGGTCGCAGCCCGAATCTGTTGGTATCCAGATAAACATTAAGGGCTATAATTCTATACAACCTTTTGTTACCACGGATGGAAAGTATTTGTTATTCTCATCTGACAGACCAGGTGGACAGGGCAAATATGATCTGTGGTTTGCTCCACTACGAAATGACGGCACTTTAGGGCAATCCATCAACATGGGAACAGAAATAAACTCTGCGGGTGATGATCAGGCTCCATATTACAACTCAAAAAATAAGACTTTACTTTACAGCAGTAATGGGCGTGTTGGCCTCGGAGGTTTTGATTTTTATGAAGCAAATGGTGATTTTTCTTCATGGTCTTCTCCAGAGAATCTGGGTTTTCCATTTAATTCATCTAAAGACGATATTTATTTCGCTGCAATAGATACCGACGGCAATAAAGGCTATATCAGTTCGGACAGGGAATCTGTATGTTGTCTTGAATTATTTCAGGTACAAAGAGAATTCATCAACCTGAAAGGAACTTTACTGGATTGTGAAAGCGGAAAACCTATCGAAAAAGCCAAAGTAATTTTAACGGATTCTTTAAACAACACTTCCAAAGAACTAACCTTAGCTTCTGATGGTATGTATTCGTTTAAAATAGACGTACCACGTCCAATAAAAATCACGGTAGAAAAAGAAGGGTATTTTTCTAAAACCATCAGATTTTCCAGACAAGACCTGGCTAAAGCCGATACTTTATTAAATCCGAATCTTTGCCTAACTCCTTTGGTTATAGACAAGCCAATAGTATTAAAAGATATCTATTATGAGTTCAATAAGGCAGAGCTTACTCCTATGTCTGCACAGGCGCTGGATATTTTAGCAGACATTATGATGGACAATCCTAAAATCACGATAGAACTGAGTTCCCATACTGATGGAATTGGCAGCGACGCTTATAATTTAGACTTGTCGCAAAGAAGGGCGCAATCCTGCGTTGACTATTTAATAGCCAAAGGAATAAGCGCTGGTAAAATACAAGCAAAAGGTTATGGTAAAAGTATGCCAATAGCTCCAAATACCATAAATGGTAAAGATAATCCTGAGGGACGGGCGTTAAACAGACGAACAGAATTCAAGGTTATTAAAAAATAAACCAACGTGTCAATATTTCGACTGGTGAAATTTGTCACAAGATATACCCAGTGGGATACAGAATGGGCTGTAGTTATCATGGACTATGTAGTGCTTATCTCTGTATGCTACTGGTTATTTAAAACAATCTAACTTTTTAATAAACCATTTTAGCTGTTGCGTATGAGACCCCTTCACTATGTACTTTTAGTGTTGCTGGTATTCCATTACCCGTCTTTTTCGCAATGTCCTCTTGTGAAGAAAAGGGTATATGCGGCCAGGCAGGAAACAGCCGGACTTGGAACAGTAGGTAATCAGGAAAATGCTGTTGATGCAAATCTATCAACATATTCTCATCTGTCGGTCGTTATCGGCGCATTAAACTTAATTAATGCAAAGCAGTTTGTTGAATTTAGAGATAATGGAAATGTCAAAACAATTCCAGCCAACACACCTGTAACCATTAAAATGGGATTACCTGCTTCATTATTAGGCGTACTTGATAACTTGACAATACAGCCTTTCACCGGGTTGAATAAACCTTCGATAATAGCTCCATGGACAGCTACAGCAGCCGGCTCTTCTTATACATTGGCAACTGTTGCCAATTTGATAAGTGCCAAGGGAGAAGTAGAAATTACAATCACCCCTTTTACCAATTATCAGGGGATTTGGATAAACCTAGGTTCTGTTTTGGGAGTAGCATTAAGTGCAGATATCCATGAGGTTTACATTGAAGAGACAGACCAAGCACCATCTGTTGATTGCAATTCGCCAATAGATGTACTTTCAGGAGTTAAAGCCGGAACAGTGGTAGGTGGAATAGCCAACGCTACGGGAAGCGTTACTTTTCCCAGAAATGTAATAGACAATGATGACTCTAGCTTTGCTACTCTGGATCTTGGCGTACAAGTATTAAGCAATGTCTACTTAACTACAATTTTCAAAACAACATCTATTGGCGGCGATCAGGTTGAACTTATTCTGCAAAAAGAAAATGGCGGTGTACTGGATCTGGACCTTATTAATGGCTTTACTATTAATGCCTACAATGGTTCCTCATTAGTAAAAACAGTCAGTAGTTCTTCCAATTTACTAAATCTGCAATTACTATCGGGCGGAACAAATGACAAATATAAGCTTACCGCAACTATTGACCAGGCTTTCGACAGGATAGAACTCAGTATGGGTGGACTTGCAACCGCAGGATTATTATCGAAACTTAAAGTTTATGAAGTTAGACGTATAATAGCCCCACCTACAGCATTGATTAATACGGTGGACGTGAATACTCCCCCTATTATCTGTGCAGGAAATAAGGCTACTTTAACTATTGCTAATCCTCAAAATTGCACCGGATATGAATGGTTTGAAGACGCTACTTTACTCACCAGAGTAAATGTCAGTTCACCAGGCACAACATTTGTCACTCCGGTGCTTCATGCTAATAAAACATATTATGTAAGAGCTATCAGAACAAATACCTGTAGTAATGCATCTGTAGTTGTGCCGGTACCTGTAGTTATATCTCCTTTACCTGAAATTTCTTTGGGACCTATGCCAGAAATATGTGAAGGGAGCAATACGACATCACTTATTATCAATGCAGTTGTAAATAATCCCACTACCTATTCTATTCTATGGGACAATACCGCATTGAGTGCCGGGTTCTCAAACGTTTCTGAGGCAAGCCTATCACCACCAGAAATTAATATAACTACAACGGCTATTGCATCTGGAATTTATTCCGGAAGTATCAAAGTAAAAAACAATAATGGCTGTGAAAGCACCTCACAAAACATACAAATCAAAATAGACAAAAAGCCTCCTATTCCTAATATACAATTAACGACAAATTCTAATTATACAAACTAAATAATAAAAATCATGAAAAAAATTCTATCTCTATTAGCCTTGTGCTTAACCCTAATTACGGTGAAAGCAGCAGTAGATCCAACTGCAAACGGCACAATCTTGGTTTGTTCTGGCGGCACTATTACTGTTCCAAATGCTCCTGTTGGAACAGCTTATGAAATTGCTTACAGTGCTTCACAGACCACTACTCCTAATGACGGTATTACAACAGCATCCGTAGGTGCCACAAACACCTCTTTTGCAGAAAAAGGAACAGGATATTATTATTTCGCGACAAAGAATACAACTACGGGCTGTATTTCTGAATGGCAAGAAATTCCGGTCTATGTATTAAAACCCCTTATAGCTACTATTGATGCTGCAAACAATAGTCTTTGTATCGAAGATTTGGGAGGAACAAAGGCACTGTTAACCGGAAATATCACCAATCCGGAAGCTTCAACGACTGGTATTTCATTAGCCTATCAATGGTATACAGTAGCTTCAGGTACAGAAACAGCCATTTCGGGCGCGACTAATAGTACTTATACAATACCTGCACCTTTATCAGCCGGTACTTATACCTACAAATTAAAAGTTGGGTATTTAATAAATAGTGGCAAATATTGTTCTACCACTGCAGACAAAGCTATCGAAATACTAGCTAAACCTACAACTCCTACAATTTCTGTTTCAAACGTTCCTGATACCTGGTAAACCATGGTTTATTTGAATTGCGTAAAATATCTATACATAATTACCCTGTTACTTTTACCGCTAACAGGATTTACGCAATTAGTTACTCCGGTTCAAACAATTAAAATAGCAGAGGGAACGACAATTACACTAAGGGCCAATTCCAGCAATGCACAATATTTTCAATGGTTTAGAGATGGAAGTATAATAACCGATGCTATTTCCGAACAGTATGCACCCAGTCAATCCGGTTCTTATACTGTAATGGCTTTTAATTCCGCAAGCTGTACTTCTAACCTCTCGGACCCGGTGATTATAATCGTTGAGCCAAAGCTAAACAAAATAGCTGATCTGAATATTTCAAAAAGGCTTGAAAGCCAAAGCATCAAACTAAACGATGAAATTACTTATACGCTTACCGTAAATAATAAAGGTCCTGATATGGCCAATAATGTAGTCGTACAGGACCCCTTTCCAATTCAATTGGAGTTCGTTCAGATTCCGGCTATTAGCGGAGTAAAAAGTTCATATAATACAAGTACAAACACTGCCACATGGGAAATCAGTACGTTAAAAAAAGACGAGGCCTTAGATTTGAAACTTATAGCAAAAATTAAGTCTGTTGGAAAGATAGAAAATACGGCTTTCGTAAAATCGATGGAAACAGATCCGAATCCTAAAGATAATATCGACAGTGCGTTAGCAGACGTTTATGGTATAAAAATACCTAATGTATTTACTCCAAATTTCGACGGCAAAAATGACTATTTCGAAATACCGGGATTAGAGAACTATCCTGATAATGAAATAACCATCCTGAATAGATGGGGAAATCATGTTTTTGAACAAAAACCATATGCAGGGAAATGGACAGGCGAAAGGCTTAATGAAGGAACATACTTCTATGTACTCACGATTAATCAAGCCGGTAAGCGAGATATTTTTAAAGGATACATCACATTAATACGGGATAAGAAAAAATAAAAGGTGATGAAGAGATTAAAATTAATTTGGTATTTGCTCATACTTCCGATGACAGGTATGGCTCAACAGGATGCAAACTTTACTCAATATGTATTTAATACACTGCATGTAAATCCTGCTTATGCTGGTTATAAAAACAACTTATATATCCAAAGTACTTACAGACAACAATGGAACGGTGTTGATGGCGCACCTAAGTCATTCTCATTGGCAGCAGATGCATTGCTAGCAAATAAAAAAGTGGGTCTATCACTAATGATAAGTAGCGATAAAATTGGTGTTCAAAAAAGTTTGGGCATATACGGAGGCTATGCATACCATGTTAAAATAGGCGAACAAAATACGCGGCTATCATTTGGATTAAATGTTGGTTTACTTCAAACTTCAATCAATGGTGCCAGCTTCGTTCCCAATGAAGATGGAGACACTTTTATCCCCATAACAAACGATTCTAATATACTTCCTGATGCCAAATTAGGTGTTTTATTTTCTACAGAACACTTTTTTACTGGAATTTCGGCAAGCAATGCTATCTCAAACCTATCTATTGGCAAGAAAAAGAGTGACTGGTATGTTGGATTGAAACCGCATTTATACTTTTTAGGCGGCCTTATTTTACCTCTTTCAGATGATTTAATTTTTAAACCTATGTTTTTATTGAAAGATGATTTTGGAGGACCTACTAATCTGGACATAAACGGCTTTATCCTGCTACAGGAAAAAGTCTGGATTGGCGCCATGTACAGAACAGCGGTTAAACTTTATGACAAACCTCATTTACAGCAGGGTCTTTCTAAAAGTAGTTCTACAGGCGCTCTTTTGGAGTTTTTCCCTACACAAAAACTTCGGGTTGGCTACTCCTTCGATTACTCGTTAAACAAATTAAGGAATTTTAATAACGGCACTCATGAAATTTCAATAGGTATTTATTTTGGAGGATCTGACAAAAAGGGAACTCAATATGGATGCTATTTTTGATAGGGGGATCCAGAAGATGCTGCACAAAATCAACTGTCAGACGTTCCAGGTTATATGGAAGCGAAAGGATATCGTTATTAATAACAAAGAAGGTTAAAGCTACTAAATTTAGGTTTTATTAATAACGCAAGAAGGGGGATCATGAAAAAACGATCACCCTTCTTGATATTCCTCAAAATTTTCCGGGCTATATATACTACTATAAACTAATTAGAAGCATTTTTGAAAAGCCTTTAAAAATAAATCTTTTCATTATTTGAGTGAAAAAGTAAGAATTGAACAGCACAATATAAATATAAAATTTCCAGATGTCGATACCATAAACTTGCAAAAGAAATAGGAAGGCCTAAAAACAAAAAAAGCCAACAAGTAAACAAACTTATCGGCTTTTGAAGCTCCCGAAGCTGGGCTCGAACCAGCGACCCTCTGATTAACAGTCAGATGCTCTAACCAGCTGAGCTATTCGGGATTTTATTCCTAACGTTTAAAAACGTCCCTCTGGTTAAGGGACTGCAATATTCGGGATTTTAAATTAATTATGCAATATTTGCAGAAAAAAAATTCAAATAAAAAATTATGAGTTTAGTTGTCATAGGAACTGTTGCTTTCGACGCCATAGAGACACCTTTTGGTAAAACTGATAGAATTGTCGGAGGTGCAGCAACTTACGCTACTTTAGCAGCTTCCTATTTTTATAAAAATGCTAAAATTGTTGCTGTAGTCGGTGATGATTTTCCGAAAGAAGATATCGAGGATTTAAAAAAAAGAGGAATTGATGTTGAAGGTTTACAGATAAAAAACGGAGAAAAATCATTCTTTTGGTCCGGAAGATACCATAACGACATGAACAGCCGAGATACTTTAGTTACAGAATTAAATGTATTGGCTGATTTCGATCCCATCATTCCGGAATCTTATCAGGATTGCGAATATTTAATGTTGGGCAATCTTACACCTAATATTCAAAAAACAGTAATTGAACGTTTAAGGAACCGTCCTAAACTCATCGTTTTAGACACAATGAACTTCTGGATGGACATTGCCTTAAACGATCTTTTAGATACAATAAAACTTGTGGATGTTTTAACCATAAATGATTCTGAAGCCCGCCAATTGTCAGGCGAGTATTCTTTGGTTAAGGCAGCCAACAAAATCCTTCAAATGGGTCCAAAATACCTTATTATTAAAAAAGGTGAACATGGTGCTTTACTATTCCATGAAGATAAGGTTTTCTCTGCGCCTGCTTTGCCATTAGCAGACGTTTTTGACCCAACAGGAGCTGGAGATACATTTGCCGGAGGTTTTATAGGTTATTTGGCTCAAGTGGATACGATCAACTTTAATAACATGAAAAATGCAATTATTTTTGGTTCTGCTTTAGCCTCTTTCTGCGTGGAGAAATTCGGCACAGAAAAAATTAAAAACTTAAGTCAGGAAGAGATTGCAGCAAGAGTTCAACAATTTGTAAGCTTAAGCAGTTTTAACATCCAATAAACCATTATTCGTATTTTGTTGAAAGGCGCTTTTTTTAATTTTTGAAAAGAGCGCCTTTTATTTGGATTATTTCTAAACAAGATGCATATTTGCATCGGAAATGAAAAATAGCAGTTTAGCTTTAGCAGCAACAGATTTAGTGGAAGTATTCTCAACACTTTATGGATCAGTTTACCAGTCTGATAAAGAAAACCGTATTTATTTAAATTTCTCGGGTAGAAAAGCTCAATATAAATTAGCTTGTCTTCAGCGTCTAAAAAGGGTCATCGATAATATCGATTTGGCCAGAATGACTGATGTAGACCATCCTGGGATTGAAATCATATTCCTTTGTGGTGCTGAAGAGTGTTTTGTTTTAGATATCCACGAAATTATCAACCTTAGAGAGCTTCTTAATGGCACTTTTGCTATGTTCGAGCTGAACAGTATTATTACTGACAGGCTAAATAGAATCATTATCTAGCACTATACTTAGATTAACTCCAAATTACTTTCTTTTTAAGGAAACTGGTGCCCTAACACTTATATTTGTGTATAAAGGAGCACTATTATGAAAGATCTAGTTCGTATCAAGAGTTTAATTTCGGCAGACATCGAAAATCTACTCAATCAACAAATAAAAAAAGAAGCTCATTCAGCTGCATTATATTTATCTATGGCATCATGGTGCGATAGAAACGGATTTGACAATTCTGCCGAGTATTTCTATAAACAGTCTGATGAAGAAAGACAACATCAACTAAAAATATTCCACTATGTATGTGACATGGGGGGAACAGCAATATCTCCGGATACAAATAATGTTAAAATAGAATTCTCTTCATTCAGAGAGGTTTTTGAAGATGCGTTAGATGCTGAAATCGCTATTACGCAGTCATTCAAAAACATTGCAGCAAGATGCCATAAGGAGCAGGACTATGTAACTTTAGAATTCTTGAACTGGTTCTTTAAAGAACAAAGAGAAGAAGAATACAAAGCCAGAAGAGCTCTGGAGTTATTTGATTTAATTGGAGAAGAAGGAACAGGCCGTTGGGAAATCGACAAGCATGTTCAAAAAATATCATACAGCGGAGACAGCGCTGGTGAATAAAATAAAAAATCCCCTGATATAGGGGATTTTTTATTGATGAAAGAATCTCTGTCCAATTTATTTTGCAATATCACTTAAAACCGTAAGCACTTCTTTTTCCGAATACTCTTTTAACCAAATATTATCAGGCTGAAAATTAAGAACGGGAGCAAACTTACATCTATCTGTACATTCTATACGTACAAGCTCAATCTTATCTCTCAACTTACTATCTTTCAAAAAAGATTTAAGTGTTTTATAACACTCCTTGCCTCCTCTTTTACTGCACTTACTTCCTGTACAGATATAAATCACATGTTCAGGAATACAAAACTTACTCATCTTTTTGAAATTAAAATTAGATCCACTACACAACGATAACATTTGGCTAAAACATTTGTGTTAATTTGACCTTAAAAATCTCGGTTTAACAAACGCTCCAGTTCCGTAAAGCTAATATTCATTTTTACTTTTCCTTGTTGAGCGTAAGATATTTCACCAGTTTCCTCCGAAACAACCAGTGCGGTACATTCACTGGTCTCTGTAATACCAATCCCTGCCCTATGTCGCAACCCAAATTGTGGAGGCAGCTTATCATTCTCCGTCAGTGGTAAAATTCCCCCCGCAATTTTTATTCGGTTTTCAGCAATAACAACAGCACCATCATGAATTGGACTATGTTTTTGAAAAATGCTTTCAATTAAACGTTTAGAGATTTTTGCATCAACAATTTCTCCTGTATTACCGAATACATCCTGATCAAAATACTTGGCGAACACGATTAATGCACCTGTTCTGGATTGTTTCATACTCTTACAGGCATCAATTATAGGTTTAATTTTTGCCATATTATTTTTCTCCACTTCTTCTTTACCAAAAACAAGCTTCATCCAAAGCTTATTACGCAAAGAAATATTCTTTCCTATCGTTAACAAAAAGCGCCTGAACTCCTGCTGGAACACAATAATTAATGCTATTAAACCAACACTTACGAAACTGCTTAAAATACCGGACAGCAACTTCATGTGCAAAGCGGTAGTAACAATATAAAGAACATAGATTATTATAAAACCTATAAAAATATTTACAGCTATCGTTCCTCTTATCAAATTATAGATATAATAGATAATTACCGCTACCAGCAGAATATCTATAACGTCTATAACTGTAAGCTTTAAGAAACTAAAATCTAGAAAGTCCATTCAGGAGAGATTATTATTTTATCGTCTTTAATTTATGAAAAAATCAGGATTTATTGTACACTTCCATTAATTCGATACATTGTTTTGCTTCTAAAACATCATGGACGCGTAAAATAGAAGCTCCTTTCTGTAAAGCCAGAACATTTAAAACTGAAGTCCCGTTTAGGGCCTCCTCTGGTTTTATATGCAGCGTTTTCCATATCATCGTTTTTCTTGATAATCCGGCCAAAATGGGAAGACCAAAAACCCTGAGATTATCCATATCTTTCAGCAAGCGATAATTCTGCCCTGCATTCTTAGCAAAGCCAAAACCGGGATCAAGAATTATATCTTTTACACCAAGCGATTTTAATCGATTAATTTTTTCGGAGAAATACAAAACAATATCCAACAGCAAATCATTATAATCAGTTAAAGAAGTCATTGTTTTGGGATTCCCTCTCATATGCATCAAAATATATGGAACAGAAAGCTTGCCTACTGTTGCAAACATATTTTTATCCAATTCACCACCGGAAATATCATTGATGATGTGAGCTCCCGATTTAATTGCTTCTTCGGCTACTTTAGATCTGAATGTATCTATAGAAAGTATAATATTCGGAAATTTTGATTTCAGGAGCCTGACAACAGGAATTAAACGCTGCAATTCTTCTTCTTCGCTAACATCTTCAGCTCCCGGTCTCGACGAATAAGCGCCTACGTCGATTATTGAAGCACCTTCACTCAGCAATTTTGCCACACGCTCTTCTATTTCTTTTTCATCATTAAATCTGCTTCCCGAAAAAAAAGAATCAGGTGTAATATTTAAAATTCCCATTACCTGTGGCTTCGATAAATCTAATATCCTGCCGCCCACATTTAAGGTTGTCTTTATCCGAAAAAACGTATCTTTATCCATCATAATTGTATTATTCAAAAATACGATTAGTTCATTGGAAACATTAAAATATTTAAGGTTTGGCTTTCGATACTTCTACTCAATACGACGCTATTATTAAGATCTGCAAAGATCTGTTTTTGAAGAAAACTAGAGATTATGGGACCGCTTGGCGTATTCTTCGTCCAAAATCTATAACAGATCAGCTTTTTATTAAAGCGCAACGTATTAGAACCATCGAAGAAAAAAAAGTAAATAAGGTTGGAGACGACATTACCGACGAATATATCGCTATTGTAAATTATTGCGTTATAGGCATTATGCAGTTGGAATTGGATGAGCAGGTTGGCATTGAACTGGAGCCAGCTTTTGTTGATGCACATTATAGCCAGCGCGTTCAGGAAACCAAGGATCTGATGTTTGCTAAAAACCACGATTATGGTGAGGCTTGGAGGGATATGCGAATCAGCTCGCTGACTGATCTGATTTTACAGAAAATATTCAGAGTGAAGCAAATTGAAGATAACGAGGGACAAACAATAGCTTCCGAGGGAATAAAGGCTAACTATCAGGATATGTTAAACTATGCTGTTTTTGCTTTAATTAAATTAGGATTAGCGGATTAACTATGGTTTCGAACAAAACAACATCTACTACACTTTTATGGATAGTAAGGATATTCGTAGGTTTACTATTTATCTTTTCGGGATTAATCAAGCTGAATGACCCGCTGGGATTTTCTTATAAACTGGAGGAATATTTCGAAGTATTCCACATGACCTTTTTAAGCCCATTCGCTGTATTTTTCTCTATTGCAATTTGTACGCTGGAAGTCTTTTTAGGTGTTCTGGTACTAACCGGAATTGCTAAGAAAACTGTGAATGTGGGCTTAATTGTATTAATCTTATTTTTCACCTTTCTAACTTTTTATTCCGCCGCATTTGATGTGGTTAAAAGTTGTGGATGTTTTGGTGATGCTATCCCATTAACTCCGTGGCAGTCTTTTGGTAAGGATTTAATCTTATTAATTCTTATTCTTTATATCTTTTTTAATCAAAATAAGATTAATGCCTGTACAAATAATAAATCAGCAAAGAACATCTTTATCTGGGCAGCCTTGCTTGTCCCTCTTGCTTTCGGTTTATATACTTATAATACGTTACCTATTATAGATTTTCTTCCTTATAAAGAAGGTGTAAATATCCCTGAGGCTATGAAAATTCCTGAGGGAGCGCCTAAAGATGAATATGAAATTATCTACACCCTAAAAAATAAAAATACTGGTGAAGAGAAGAAAATGAATGATAAAGAATACCTGGCAACAAAAATATACGAGGACCCTAATTGGGAATTTATATCTTCTTCGGATCCGAAATTGATTAAAGCCGGTTACCAGCCTAAAATCAAAGACCTTAATATTTTCGACTCACAGGGTGTTAGCTTTACAGAAGAGATTATTGAAAACCCATATTATAACTTAATTGCTGTTGCCTGGAAACTGGATAACAGTGACCTGGAAGCATTGAAAAAAATCAACCTGATCGCACTAAATGCAGCTAATAACTATAGAACGCGTTCTGTCTTATTGACTTCCAATTCGGCACAGGACGCAGAAAATTTATCAAAAGATGAAAAGCTACTACTTGAAGTTTTTTATGCTGATGCAGTGCCGTTAAAAAGTATGGTGAGATCTAATCCGGGTCTTATTCTAATGAAAAATGGTGTGGTCATTAAGAAATGGCCAGCAAGTCGGTTACCTGATTACGAGGAATTAGAAAGAACCTATTTTAGTAAAAACTAAACGTATAAACCTACAGATTTATGAAAATATTCTTAGTCGGATATATGGGCTGCGGCAAAAGCCGTATGGGGAAAAAACTAGCATCTAAACTGGAAAGACCGTTTATAGATTTGGACGAACTTATACAAACCAAGCACCAGGCTACCATTCCGGAAATATTTGCTGCCAGAGGGGAAAATGGATTCAGAGAAATAGAACGGGATACATTACAGAAATCTGCAATCGCTAATAATACCATCGTATCAACAGGCGGCGGTGCTCCTTGTTTTTTCGATAATATGGAATGGATGAATAAAAATGGCTTAACTATTTTCATAGATCCACCCGAAAAAGTATTGGCTGATAGATTGATCAATGCAAAGGCAGAAAGGCCTTTAATTAAAGGAAAATCTTACGATGAGCTTTTAGCTTTTATACACGAAAAACTTGCTGAACGCAGATTTTTTTATGAACAAGCTAAAATAGCCTTGAAAGGTGTAGATTTAACAGTTGAAGAAGTGGTAGAAGCTATAGAAAAAGAAAACCTCGAATATTAGCTATTCGAGATAAACTCCATCCTCCTCGCCATTTTCATCTAACACAACAGAAACATGTTCTTTAAGAACAGTAGATAATTCCAAACCTACAAAATCTGCAGAAACAGGAAAAAGCTTATGGCTTCTGTCAATCAGGACAACAGATCTTAATCTCTTCAAAGGAATGTTCAGGAAGACGCCTAAGCCATAGGCAATGGTTCTTCCGCTATTCAGAACATCATCTACCAAAATAATTACTTTATTTTCACATTCTTTCAACGGCGTATCTATAGAGGATTCCAACTTGGAACTATCCTTATTCAATTCTACCTCTATGATACGAATTTTAAAGTGACTGATTTTCTTCAGCACTTTTTGTAATCGCAATGCCAAGCGGTAGCCTCTGGAAACAATTCCCGCAAGAATAACCTCCTGCTCGTCGATATTATCTTCTAATATCTGATAAGCAATACGGTTTATCTTTTGTTGTATCTGATTGTGATTTAAAATAAGTACTCTTTTAGACGGCATAAACAACATGTTAACGGGCTGAAATTAAAACTTCTATCCCAATAATTCAATTTAAAATGAAACCTTATTATCAAACAGGCACTTTTCTATATTTAGTATCCCTTAATCGCAAAAATCTATCTATAAGGAGCATCCCTTTGGGAAACTAACTAACTAACTAACTAACTAACTAACTAACTAACTAACTAACTAACTAACTAACTAACTAACTAACTAACTAATAAGGTATAAATACAAAATTAGCCCCTTCCGGAACTATAACAAATATACAGGCATATTCGTCTGGGTTTTTATAGCTATATAAAAAAACATCCTTTTTATCCTTTTGTACAATGCCTTTCTCAATAAACTCTTCCAGAGTAGAAGCCTGTATTGTCCAGTCTTTACCGAATTCTTCCTTATCAATAATAACCTCTCCCACCGAAACCTGATGCTGATGAGCAATAAAAATAGGATAATTGGATAAGCCTTCTCCTATAATATCCAATGCTACCTCGCGTATGGTGTCTTTATAAAAGTCCAAGTCTTTTTTAAGCGACAACAGTGGAGATTCCTTTGGTAACTCCTGATCTCCCAGATTCCCCAATAACTCTTCTGCCTTCATTACTTTCTAAGTTTTAATAAAACCACGTTTTCTACATGCTGCGTATGAGGGAACATATCTACCGGCTTAATCCTTGCCACATCATATTTGTCTTTCAATATCGCTAAATCACGAGCCTGAGTAGCTGCGTTACAGCTTACATAAACAACTTTTTCGGCTTCCATATCCATTAGACGAGCTACAACGTCCGCATGCATTCCTGCCCTCGGAGGATCGGTTATTACAACATCCGGTTTGCCATGTTCAGCAATAAATTCTGCACTCAACACATCTTTCATATCGCCGGCATAGAATTTTGTATTCGGTATATTGTTTATCGCCGAGTTTACTTTAGCATCTTCAATAGCACTTGGCACATATTCAACTCCCACTACTTCTCTCGCTTGTCTTGCCACAAAATTAGCGATGGTCCCAGTACCGGTATACAAATCATATACCAACTCATTTCCACTTAAGCCAGCAAACTCTCGGGTAATTTTGTACAGCTCATAAGCTTGCAGGGAATTTGTTTGATAAAATGACTTTGGTCCAACCCGGAACTTCAACCCCTCCATCTCTTCATAGATAAATGGATTCCCTCTATAAGTAATTACATCCTGATCAAATATGGTATCGTTCTTTTTCTGATTGACAATGTATAACAAAGAGGTAATCTGAGGAAATGTCTTATCTACATAATCCATCAGCAGATTAATCTCACCTTCTTCCGGATATGCAAAAACAACAATCACCATTGATTCTCCGGTAGAAGACGTCCGGATAATCAGATTTCTTAAAGCCCCTTCATGAGCTCTTAAATCATAAAATGATATATCATTTTCAAGAGCGAATACACGGATTGAATTCCTGATATCGTTTGACGGATCAGCCTGTAAATAGCAATGCTCCACATCTAAAATCTTATCAAACCGAAGCGGAACATGAAATCCTAAAGCGTTCATTTCTTTATCTAAACCACTTGCAATATCTTCATTTGTTAACCAACGCTTATTAGAAAAAGTATATTCCAGTTTATTTCTGTAATAAACCGTTTCGTTTGAAGGTAAAATATCTTCCGCATGCTCAACCTCTACTCCTCCCAGTCGTTGCAAAGCATCCACAACTGATTTTTGTTTATATTTCAGCTGAGCTTTGTAATCCATATGTTGCCATTTACAACCTCCACAAGTACCAAAATGAACACAGAAAGGCTCAACTCTATCTTCAGATTGTTGAAGTAAAGTTTCAATCTTCGCTTCGGCAAATTTTTTCTTCTTTTTATAAACCGCAGCATCCACAACATCTCCGGGAATTGCTTTTTCTATAAATACCACTAAATCATCATGTCTGGCAACCCCTTTTCCTTCTTCGGCTATATCAAAAACCTGCAGTTTTCCTAAAATTTTTTGATTGGTCAATGCTTTAAAATTTAAGGCACAAATTTAAGCTTTTTTAGCCACAGACCGTAGAAAGGACAATAAGATTTTAGAATTTGAAGGTA
The DNA here is from genome assembly GCF_000190735.1 of Pseudopedobacter saltans DSM 12145. Lineage (GTDB taxonomy): Bacteria > Bacteroidota > Bacteroidia > Sphingobacteriales > Sphingobacteriaceae > Pseudopedobacter > Pseudopedobacter saltans. The sequence continues at coordinate 4,377,213 of NC_015177.1, read as the reverse complement.
AGGTTGGATTTAGAAAGGAGTTGCAGATAGAAGATTCAAAAAAACAGGCAAAATTCCCCCTTATATCATTAAAATGAAATGAATAATTAGGAAATCAGATAAACAAACTCAATATATAGGCAAAGAATTTATTTATCGGACGGTCTTCTACCTTAAATTGTTTGTCCACCAATTCAGAGAAATGTGCTAAACCTCGATTCATAACCTTTTATTTTATCTAAATTTAGCACAAAATATACCAAAAACCAAATCGGTATATTATTTTATCTTTAAGCTTTGTTTATGCTTTTGTTAACCAAATAAGTCGCTGCTTAAATAACGGTCTCCACGATCACAGGCAACAAAAACGATAACGCCGGATTCAAGTTCCCTAGCCACTTGCAATGCTGCATAACAAGCTCCCCCGGAGCTCATTCCTGCAAATACGCCCTCATATTTAACCAGGTCTCGCGTGGTTTGAACAGCCGCTTCCTGAGAAATATCTATCACTCTATCAACTCTGGACGGATCGAATATTTTAGGTAAATATTCCTTTGGCCATCGTCTTATTCCCGGGATAGAGGCATCTTCCGTTGGTTGGCAACCTATAATTTGTATATCAGGATTTTGTTCTTTCAGAAACATAGAGGTTCCCATAATGGTTCCGGTTGTTCCCATAGAACTAACAAAATGCGTAATCTTTTTATCTGTGTCTTTCCAGATTTCGGGGCCTGTAGTTTTATAATGCGCCAGATAATTATCCGGATTTGCAAATTGATTTAGCAAATAATATTCGCCATTAGCTGCTTTTTCTTCCGCATAATCTCTACACTTTTCGATGCCATCGAGTAAAATAACCTTTGCTCCAAAAGCTTCCATTGTCAGGGTTCTTTCTCTTGTGGAGTTTGAAGGTAACACCAATTCTATCTCAAGATCAAAAAGGCGGGCTATCATTGCCAAAGCAATTCCAGTATTACCACTGGTTGCTTCTATCAATTTCATTCCAGGTTTTATATCTCCTCTATCCAAAGCACTTTTAATCATATTTAAAGCTGCCCTATCCTTCACGCTTCCGCCAGGATTATTACCTTCCAGCTTTACATATACTTTAACATTAGGATTCGGATTTAACCTTTGTAATTCTACTAAAGGCGTGTTACCTAAAACATCTATTATTCCAGCCATACTTATTGCTTTTTATTTTTTTCTGCCACCTGCACTGACGACAAATGATAAACAATGGAATCTGCAGGTACGCTTTTAGTTAACCAAACGTTTCCACCAATAATACTGTTTTTACCGATAACCGTTTCACCCCCCAAAATTGTTGCACCGGAATAAATAACTACATTATCTTCTACCGTGGGATGTCTTTTTGTACCAGCCATATCTTTTTCTACACTTAATGCACCTAGTGTAATTCCCTGATATAACTTTACATTATTTCCGATATGAGCTGATTCTCCAATAACCAGACCAGTCCCATGATCAATATAAAGGTTCTCTCCTATAGTTGCTCCCGGGTGAATGTCAATTCCTGTTTTTGAATGCGCATATTCGGTTAGGATTCTTGGAATAACCGGTGTTTTTAATCTGAATAATTTATTGGCTATTCTATAAAAAGATATTGCATAAAATCCAGGATAAGACCGAATGATCTCAAACTCGCTATTTGCAGCAGGATCGCCTAATAGCATAGCAGCAATATCCGTTTTCAATAGTCTGTGCAATTCGGGAATAAAGTCCATAAATTCATCAGCAATCAAATTATGGTCGCAATCTTTGCAAGCATGTGTATTGTCAAGCAGGAAAAGTAGGTCTTTGCGTATCTGCTCAAATGCATTTTCTACCTCGTCGAATGATTTTATTGGATTTACGGCTTGCTCGGGGAATATCAATCGGATTAGTCTGATAGCCCATTTTGCGATATCTACATTCGAAGGAACAAGCTCTGTTTTCGCATGTTTATCGAATATATATTTATAGAATTCTTTCATCGTATTTGGATTCAAAATGTCCGACATAGACACTTATGAATTGTGGTAAAACTACCAAAGAACAAAATAAACGACAAATAAAATCTGTCATTTTATTCCCAGTTTGGTTTATAAGGCTGCCTTTACTAAATAAGGCAAAATTTCCTTTTGAAAAGACACAAAATTCTTTCTTACGTCAGCATCACTTACAGAAGTAAATGCAAACGAAAATATTATACTTTTACTGGCTTTAATTAGGAAACTTAATCTTTCCGGAAAAGTTTCATCATCATTAAGTTCCTCTACCGCCATAAATTCGGAATATAACAAATGCTCCAGCTCATCGGAAAGCTTTTTCAGGAATTCCTGAGAATTGGTAGACTCTCTGATGAAGTCCCAGCCTATAAACTCATTACAAATGGTATAGGACAATTTACTTACTCTTAATATCAACCTTTTCAGATACTCTTCCTTCGATGTTTCGGCAACATTTTTATGAAGCAACTCACTTACGCTGACCTGCAAATAATCCATTAGGATTGCATGCAAAACCAACTCTTTACTTTCGAAATACTTGTAAATAGTTGCCTTCGCAATTTTCGCCCGCTTTGCAATCTCATTTACACTGGTCTTATGATACCCGTATTTTCTAAAAAGCTCGGTAGCAGACCTTTTAATACTTTCTTTTATCTTATCTACTTCCATTAATTGTAAATCATAATTAACCCGTTACCTTCTGAAACGCTATATTGCTGTAATGGCCTTGCGTAATTTCCTTTAATAACTGTCCCGTCGTTTTCTAATGAAAAAGTCACATTTGCACAAGGATCAATAGCTATTATAGAAGGCTCCTGAATTCTGACATCACATCCTTTATCCAAACTTGCCGGGCTTCTCTTATCGTATGCTACCACACGATTGCCACTTAACTTTCTATAAAGGATAATCCCTCCAACGCCTCCGCCTATTTCTATTCCATTTCCAGGAGTCTTTATACCTTGAATTCTAGGATCATTAATGGGTATTTGTAAATTTATAGATGCATAAGGAAACCATCTATTATCCGCCTTTCCACAAGAAAGCAAGACAATACCTGTTATAAACAGTAGTACCTTATATCTCATCATTGTTATATCAGCTCAGTTTGAAATTGCTTTAAGAAACGAACATCGTTTTCAGAAAACAATCTTAGGTCTTTTATCTGGTATTTTAAATTCGTAATCCTTTCTATTCCCATACCAAACGCAAAACCCGAATATTTCTTACTATCGATCCCTACATTCTCTAATACGTTGGGATCTATCATTCCGCAACCAAGAATTTCCACCCAGCCACTATGTTTACACATCTGACAGCCTTCTCCTTTACAAATTGTACATGAAATATCCATTTCTGCCGAAGGTTCTGTAAAAGGAAAAAATGAAGGTCTGAAACGAACTTTAGTTCCTTCTCCGTATAATTCCTGTACGAAATAATATAAAGTCTGCTTTAAATCAGCAAACGAAACATGTTCATCTACATACAAACCCTCTATCTGATGGAAGAAACAGTGTGCTCTTGCGGAAATAGCCTCATTACGATAAACCCTTCCCGGCATCAGCGCTCTGAACGGCGGTTTTCCCGCTTCCATTAATCTCACCTGAACGGAAGAAGTATGCGTACGTAATGCAATATCATCTCTACCACTATTCTTTTTAATAAAGAAGGTATCCTGCATATCTCTTGCCGGATGTTCTTCCGGGAAATTTAACGCAGAGAAATTATGCCAATCGTCTTCAATCTCCGGACCTTCTGCAACAACAAAACCTAAACGTTTGAATATTTCTAAGATCTCTTTTCTTACTAAAGATAAGGGATGACGGCCGCCCAGTTCTATTCCTGCTCCAGGAAGCGTTAAGTCCTGATCAGAACCCGTGTTTTCATCTTCTGCACTAAAAGTACTTTTTAAATCGTTGTACTTTTGTTCTGCAAATTGCTTAAACTGATTAAGAACTTTTCCTAAAACACGTTTTTCTTCCGGTGAAACAGCTTTAAATTCATCAAATAAATCTTTGATAATTCCCTTAGTTCCTAAAAACTTAATTCTGAAACTTTCTAATTCATCTGCCGTATTAGGTTCAAAGCCCTGTATTTCTGTTGTGTATAAGTCGATCTTAGATTGCATAACATGCAAATTTAAGAAAAAACAAAGCAATTAGCGGGCTTATTAGTTTTGAATTTTACAATAAGTGCGAATTGTAATTTTAAAAATCATTTTAGTTTTAGCGTTAAGAGAGAAATACATATCTTGAAAAAGCGTTTATTATCTTTATGTATTTGCGTTTGATATGAGAGTATTGTGCATGCTGTTTTTACTGTTCTCTTCTCTTCAGTCCCTTGCTGAATGGGGAACAAGTGAATCTGAATTAGGCGACAGTATCATCAGACAAGCCATTGCAAAAAACAACTATCATAGAAATTTAGATTTAAAAGCAAGTGCCTATTTGAAAAACTCATTAATTCTGGATAGAGCACCAAAAAGGTTTCTTGGAAAAAACGTAAGAGAGCTTTTAAAATTAAGATCTTCAAACAAACAGGTCCTGTATTTACACGAAGCAATTTCCGACATTTATTTTTATGGTTCTTCTACTATAAAAGAAGAGATAAAGTCTTACAAAAATTATGGACCTTATAAAAAAGCATGGCAATTTAACCGAGCTGCTGATTTGCTTTTAGATTTCAATAAAGATTATATAGAACTGGAAGGATTTAGTGCTAAAAAATATGTTTCGCCAATTGCTAAAAATGCCCTAAAGTATTATAAGTTTATTTACGAACGTAGTTTCGACGACGAAAACGGCAATAATTTTTATGTAATTAGAATCTTTCCACGTAGTTTCATTGAACCGGGATTTTATGGATATCTCTATATCAATTCCTCTACGATGCAAATCAGCAGTTTATCTCTTAATCTGGGAGATAACGGCGGAATAAGCTTGATTAACTCTCTGACAATAAGCCAGAATCTAATCAAGATAGACAGCTTTTATTATCCATCTAAAACTACCATACATTATTATGGTAAGAATTTTGGCTTTGCATACAGTGGTACCTGTATGGCCACTTACAGTTATTTTTCTAAAAATGCTGCAGAGGATGATATTTTCAAAAAACATGAGGTTCTGATAATAGAAAAGCCGAATAGAAAATCAGACAAAATATTAGAGTCTAAACGTACTTTATACCTAACTTCATTAGAAGCAGAAGCTTATCACTATCAGGATAGCTTAAAAGAAAAACAAGGCGAGAAAAAGTATCTGGATTCCTTGGATAAACTCAATATCAGCCAAAGATTATATCCTTTGCTTTTCAATAGCTTCAAAATTCAAAACTCTTATAGAGAATATACACTTTCTTTTGATCCGATAGCTCCTGCACTTTTTTATAACACGGTAGAAGGTCCGGGTATTGCATACGGAGTTCGTTTTACCAAGTATAAGGACGTAGATGGAAGCTATTACAGTATAAGACCTGAAATCAGGTACGGTTTTAAAAACAAGGAGTTCAATTCCGACCTTGCCTTCAATTGGCTTTACAGCCCCTTTAAGCGAGGAATTATCAATATAAGTTTGGGCAGCACCTATCGGGATCTTAACCCCAACGGGTCACTAAGCTCGGTAAACAACTCCTTAAATACTTTACTATTTGAACAGAACTTCATGAAACTGTTCCGCAAACAATATGTGAGCTTTTCTTCGGGTCGCGAACTTTCAAATGGACTATACTTTTCGGGTGGTTTGGAACTTTCCAGAAATATTTCCGTTTCAAACATGTTTGATTATAGCTTAAGGAATATCAGAAACAGAAATTTCACATCCAATAACCCTTTTGATAAAGACGATAATGGTAAACTTTTTCCCGACCATACGACTTTCAGGCTTTCAGGAACACTGGTCTACACATTCAATCATAGCTATATTACCAACGAAGGAATTAAAATGTATGAACTTCCCCGGGCACCCCGCTTGATTTTAAGTTATAAAAAGGGAATTCCAAATTTTCTGGGTTCCGAAACAAAGTGGGACTACATAGAATTTGAGGCTCAACAAGAAAAACTAAACTTAGGACTCTGGGGGTATTCTTCCTTTTCTATATCAACGGGTAAGTTCTTCAATCAAAAAGTGAACTACTTCCCAGACTGGAAACATTTTGGTGGTAACATGGCTTTAATCTTTAATCCAGGCTTAAAGAACTTCCACTTACTGGATTATTATGCATACAGTACAGAAAGAGAGTTTATTGAAGGACATTGGGAACACGATTATAATGCAAAATTCTTAGGAAGTATCCCTTTGATCAGAAAATTAAAACTCCAGGAATTAACTGGCGCTGCATTTTTAACCCAGCCTTATAAAGGCATTTATTACGAACTTTATTTAGGTATAAAAAGAATGGGTGCCAGATTAGATTACGCCTTTTCTTTTGACAATGATGGTTTTCTGAACCATGGCTTTAAGTTCTCTTTCAAATTACAAAACCCATTTAAAAAATTAGATCATTATTAAACAGCGTAATAAAGAGTATAACATATATCTAATTACACAAGATTAGATTAAGGCAAAAATTCCAAAAATCCCCGCTTAGACATAAACGTTATTTCGGCACTGCCTTTTTTCACTAACTCGTCGTCAACATGCATCATTTGGTCTGCCTTTGTTCTGATAGTCAGTTCCGAAGTTCTTATGCTGTTAAATGGATAAACAAAAGGTTGCCCTTCCAATAGTGATTGCAGATAAACAATAAATCTCTGCCGCTCCGCCTGGGTAATATAAACAACATCAAAATAACCATTGGATATGGATAAATTAGGTGCCAAATATAAATTTGGACCAACAGATTTGATATTCATAACCTCGAGCAAAAAACACTCAATCTCTTTCACTTGCCCTTCTTTAGTTTCTATCTGGAAATGATTTATTGGATGCGTCTTGACTATCTCAATCAGTTTGCTCAAAGCCAATTTAACTTCGCCGTCTTTCGTGGAACTTGCTTGTTTATCCAGATGCCGCATGGCATCTATCAATTTAGGAAACACACCAAATCCCGCACCTTCAATAAAGAAATCTTCGGTATCTCCCATTTTAATCAGGCCGATATCTAAAGATTTTTTATCGCTAAAATTCCAACCTCTCACCAATTCCATCACATCCTTTCTTCTCTTTCCTACACCCAGGGTTCTAAAAAGATTGTTAGCGGTTCCCATTGGAAGAATAGCCAAAGGGCTCCTTTTTGCATTATCACCACGAGTGATCATTTCCTTTGCAATCGTACGGACACTCCCGTCTCCACCAGCAACCACTATCAGATCTGCTTTATCCATCGCCTTTTTCCAACCCTCTTCTTTGATTGAGTAATACTCACATTCATATCCCGAATCTTCTATCAAATGCTGAATATCCTGTGCTAAATGGTTTTCATCTCCGGCTTTGGGATTATGCAATAACATAGCTAGTTTCATGTATTCTTTTTTTATATTAAATATTCCCAATTTATCGGGCGAACCCTTGATATTTAAAACAGCTATTAACCGTACTTTATCATTTTAAACACGCTGGTTTCTTAAGATAAATTTTCAGCTATAACACTTTGGATTAATTCTTGTTCTGTTAACAACGACATTTTATTACTTTTTACTTGCTTATGAGAATTTTAGTCACAAACGATGATGGTATATATAGCCCGGGAATTAATGCTTTAGCTGAAATAGCGCGGGAATTTGGCGAGGTAAAAGTGGTAGCGCCCGATGTAGAACAATCTTCTATGGGACACGCAGTAACACATAGCCGACCTTTATCTGTAAAGAAATCACCGATCGAATTTAAAACAGTCGAAGCTTACAGGGTAAATGGTACTCCGGCGGATTGTGTAGCCATGGGAACACATTTATGGAACCATGTTGATGTAGTACTTTCGGGAATAAATATGGGGCCTAATTTAGGAAATTCAATGTGGCACTCAGGAACGCTGGCAGCGGCAAGACAGGCAGTTCTTTTTGGAATAAAAGGAATTGCGATGAGTACTCCTGTAGGAAAGACTGAACCTGATTTTAAAGCACTTGCCCCATATGTCAAAAAAACATTAGAAATGCTTCTGCATACAAATGAGCTGGCACTATATAATGTAAACTTTCCTTCTAATCCTATAGATATTATGTGGACTAAGCAATCTGTACGTTTATATGATGGAAGAATTGTTCCGGGACAAGACCCAATGGCAAGAAAGCACTATTGGTTTACCGTAATCCCTTTAGAGGCTGCAGAACCAGGAACAGATAGATGGGCTGTAGAAAATAATTTTGTTTCTATAACTCCTTTGCGACTGGACCTTACCGATGAGAAAACATTGAAAGAGAAGCAAAAAAGTGACGTAAATCATACTTCGTGATTTTAGCATTAAGCTGATTTTTGATACTTTTGCAACTCATTTAACACTGTTTACAGCAGTATCAATGGTTTATGAAAGCTTACCAAACACTCTTATATTACTGTTATAGCCACATCGAGGATGCGGAACAGTACGCTGCAGATCATCTTAAATTTTGTAAAAACTTAGGTTTAACCGGAAGAATTATTATTGCCGACGAAGGCTTAAACGGAACTGTTTCAGGCACAGTAGACCAATGCCAGAAATACATGGACTATATCTATGCGGACGGACGCTTTAATGCTACCGAATTTAAAATAGATGAAGTAGACGAACCTTCTTTCATGAAAATGCATTGCAGATACAAAGCAGAAATTGTACACTCAGGTCTGCGAGATCCAAATATTATAAATCCTACAAAGAAAACTGGAAAACATTTGGAACCAGTTGAGTTTATGGAAATGAAGGATCGTGACGATGTAGTAATTTTAGATGTAAGATCTAACTACGAGCACAAGATGGGCAAGTTCAAAAATGCGGTAACTTTAGATATTGACAATTTTCGGGATTTCCCAGCTATGATTAACCAATTGGCGCAATATAAAGACAAAAAGATATTGACTTATTGTACTGGGGGTATCAAATGCGAAAAAGCTTCCGCACTATTGTTACATGAAGGATTTAAAGATGTATATCAACTACATGGAGGTATCATCAAATATGGAAAAGAGACTGGCGGGAAAGATTTTGATGGAAAATGCTATGTTTTTGACAATAGAATCGCGGTAGATGTAAACTCGGTTAATCCAGAAGTTGTTTCCGTTTGCTATAACTGCGGCACTAAAACTACAAAAATGATCAACTGTGCGAATCCGGAATGTAATGAACATTTTACCCAATGCGAGGAATGCGGATGGAAAATGGATGGCTGTTGTTCTGATTCTTGTAAAGAACACCCTCGTAAAAGACCTTACGACGGAACAGGTTATTATGTAAAAGTTCCTATGCCGGTGAATAAGAAAGATATCACTTTAGCTTAAAGTGGTTTAACCACAAAGAGCAATAAAAATACACAAAGGGCACAGAGTATAAAAACTTTGTGCCCTTTTTAGTCTCAAACCTATAATTAAAATAAACTCTTTATAGCCTTTTTCTGGTAAGACATACTATATTGCTACTCCCACTATACCAGCACTTTACTCCCAGTATACTCCCACCTTACTTGCACTTAGGCATATCTCATATAAACTGATAAGTGTTAAGGTGCTTACAATTATGATATATGCCGATAGTCTAAAATACAAATTGAAGTCAAACTTTTACCTATTACCTATTGTTTTATAAATCTACCATGAATAGTCAGTCATTTATTGAACAAACATTAACCGAAGCCGGAATTACCGTCAATGGAGAAAACCCATTTGATATTCAGATTAATGACAATCGATTTTACAAGAGAGTTTTAAAAGACGGTTCTTTGGGCTTGGGTGAATCTTATATGGAAGGCTGGTGGGATTGCCGGGCTCTGGATGATTTTTTATATCGAATTATTCAGTTCGGCGGAGAAAAGAAAGTTAAAACCAACATTAATTCCATATGTCTGGTGCTTGCTGCAAAATTATTTAACCGGCAATCACTAAAAAGAGCAACTAAAGTAGCCAGAAAGCATTACAATTTGGGTAATAATCTTTTTGAGCACATACTTGATAAATATATGATGTACTCATGCGCTTATTGGAATAAAGCTTCAGATCTGGATCAGGCGCAGGAAAATAAACTTGATTTAATATGTCGAAAACTAAAACTTTCTCCCGGCCATAAAGTGCTTGATATTGGCTGCGGCTGGGGTGGCTTTGCTCAATTTGCTGCTCAAAATTATGGCGTACAAGTTACTGGTGTTACCATCTCATCCAATCAAGCGGAATTAGCGAGTAAGCGTTGTGCCAATCTCCCTGTCGAAATTAAACTAAAAGATTATCGGGATATCGCTGAAAAATTTGATCGAATAGTTTCTATTGGGATGTTTGAACATGTGGGGACTAAAAATTATCCGGTATTTATGGATGTAGTACACCGTAACCTAAAAAATGATGGTATTTTCTTATTGCATTCGATTGGAGGTAATGAAAATCGGATTACAACTGATCCCTGGATTGATCGGTACATATTTCCAAACAGCGTAATCCCATCCCCAAGTCAGGTATCCGCCGCATTCGAAAAACAATTTACTTTGCAGGATTGGCACAACTTCGGCCATTATTATGACGACACTTTAATGGAATGGTTAAGAAAGTTTAAAATAGCCTGGCCCGCCATAAAAAATCAATATGATGATCAGTTTTATCGCATGTGGGAATATTATCTAAACATTTGTGCGGCTTCTTTTAGAAGTGGAAAAAATCATCTGTGGCAAATTGTATTAACCAAACAGTGTTATAATATAAATTACCAGTCAGTACGTTAATCTTCTTTTTGACGGCTTATATTGGTATCAAATCATAAAAAAACTGTGCCGTGTCAACCATATTTTATCCGGCTTCCCAACTTGTCGAAGCATCTGCAAATGACCATAGAAAAACTTCAGAGCTTGTTCCGCCCAACAGGAGTGACAACGCATATGGCATTTTATCGCTGACAGGGCACTGCCACTAACTGTCCAAAGTATTCAGCGATAGCGTCACTCCGGATTAATTAATAAACAGGAGGTTTCAAGTCCATTTTATAATTCACTAGGTGAACCTTTCTCACAACTCCTTCAAGACACAATCAGCAATAAAGTGTTTAAAGACTTAATATTTAATCACTCTTCGAACTTTTCAGCAAAGAACAATTTTCATCTACTAAATCAAAAACAATCGCATATTGGGGTAAGGGACCACAAACAGCTGGCATAATTTGAGGGTCGGGCTTAGATACATTACTCACTTTTAGAAAAAAAGTGCTGCCATTTTTATATTCCTCAGACATAATATTCGTACTATAAGCCTGTTCATACTTTATACCATTTCCCTCCATCCAGAAAGATTGTGGTAGAACCGGATTACCAGCAACAATTTGAACAACTGTACCACAAGTACTGTTATTGCTTATTAATCTGGCTTTATAACAATTTTCTACAAGGTTGTCTGATTTATCACAACTAATAAACAAGCCAATACAAATTGCCAAAGTAGTAATAATGATATTTTTCATTTCAAAAATAATTAAGTTATAAAACACTATCTGTAGCCGCTATAACTCTACAATTTCCGTCTATAAGAAACTACTATTCATATTTAGCTAATAGCTCAATTTAAGAATTTATTATAAAAACGACAAAAACCATCAGCATATAGGTCTTTTCCACATAAAGTTTGATTTCTTAACCAATTAACAAATCATAATTTAAATCAACTAAATAATTAGTTTTAACTTTATATAAGAGATATAACTAATAAACTATGGACATCAAAGAGTTAACAAAAGCCGAAGAACAGATTATGCAGGTGATCTGGAAAATTGATAAAGGATTCGTAAAAGATGTAATAGAAGAATTACCAGAACCGAAACCCGCATATAATACCGTATCTACTATTATCAGGATTTTAGAGACCAAAGGCTTTCTTTCACATAAAAGCTATGGGAAGACGCATGAATATTATCCAATTATTAGCGAAGAGGCTTATAAAAGCTTCGCCTCTGAAAAACTGCTAAGCAATTATTTCAATAATTCTGTAGAAAGTCTTTTCTCATTCTTTGTAAAAAAACAGAAAATCGATATAAAGGAAGCAGATGAAATCCTAAAATTGATTGAAAAACTAAAAGAAAAATAACATGAGTATAACCAATTATATACTACTCAGTAATGTTTATCTTACTATATTCTATGTATTTTATATCATTGCACTTAAACAGGAGACCTTTTTTCAACTTAATAGATTTTATTTGTTAAGTGCAGCTGTGTCCAGTTTTATAATTCCATTTATAAAGTTAGATTGGATATATTCATTTTTTGGATCTAGCAATGTAGATAATGGTTTAGCTGAAATCGAACTTCAAATTAATAATAGTCTGCAATTAAAATCTCAATCTACAGGAATGCAGCTTGGAGATTACATGCTGGGAATTTATATTATTGTTACTGGTTTCCTTTTCGTCCGATTTGTTTGGAACCTGGCTAAGATCTTATTTACATTAAAAGCCAGCAATATACCTGGAGCATTTTCCTTCTTCAAGCTTATACAGATTTCTGATTCATTAGATGATAAAAAGGAAATTATTACCGCACACGAAATGGTTCACGTCAGACAATTACATTCTCTTGATGTAATTCTATTTGAACTATTAAGGATTTTCAACTGGTTTAACCCGATCGTTTATTCATACAAAAATCAGATTAAAGAAGTGCATGAATTTATTGCCGACCGGGAGATGATTCTTAATGGAATCGCCAAAGACGATTATGCCAAACTACTCTTTGAGAAAACTTTCATGCCTTATCATAACAATCTAATCAATACATTTTTTAACCAATCACTATTAAAAAAAAGAATTATGATGTTACAAAAGCAAAAATCAAAAAGAGTGGCCATATTGAAATATGGTCTTTCTACGCCACTTTTTATAGTAGCGTTAATGTTATCTTCATCAGTACTTGGCAGAAATAATACGGTTAAGCAAGTGATGAAAAAAATAGAACCGGCGGTTTTAAATCAACTTTTGGAAACTAAAAAAAACATTCTGTTAGACAATAACGACCGAAAACCCGATGAATTAAATAACAGAGAGTCAAAATTACCTGGCAACTCTATCAAATCAAGACCGGAGAGTAATGAGGAATTAATTAATGTAGACACATTAACGCCAGGTACTGTGAAGAAAACGGACCCAGCTTTTCCCGGAGGTGCTAATGCTTTATACAAGTTCCTTTTCGAAAATTTAAAATACCCGGAAGAAGCCAGACAAAAGAATATCAATGGAAAAGTTGTAGTTTCATTTAATATTGAAGAAGATGGTACTATAAAAGATTTGAAGGTAATGAAAGGACTTGAGGAAAGTTTAGATCAGGAAACTTTACGGGTAATGGCATTATCCCCCAAATGGATCCCTGGAACGGTTAATGACAAACCCGAGAAAATGAGTATTACAATACCTTTTCAATTTGGAACAAGAAATTAAATCATAAAAGGGACCAAACGTCCCTTTTATGATTATTTATTCGCATCAATAACCCTCTTCAACTCCCCCGCCGGCACTACTCCACTTTGCCGCCATTTCACTTCTCCATCTTTAAATAAAATCAACGTCGGAACCGCCATAACATTTAAAGCATTTGCCGCCTGTTGATTCTTATCTATATCGATCTTAATAATTGTAGCATCTTCTCCAACTTCTTTTTTTAAACCATCAAGAATAGGAGCCATCGCTTTACAGGGACCACACCATTCTGCAAAAAAATCCACTAAAACCGGTTTTCCGGAATTTATAATTTCTTTAAAATTTCCCATATTTTATTTTCCTTATCAACGTTACAATAGAACCCACATTTAATGCCAAATAAATTACAATCACTAATAACATTCCTCTGGTCTTCCCAAATCTGAAACCTGCTATCAATAAAAGTGCTATAGCAATGAAATGCCTGTATAATTTAAACCTGGTCATGTATATCAAAAATACATTTTATAGCGGAAGTTTATCTCTTAAAAATCCATAAAACCACGTTCCCGCCACAGCACTTAAAAAGGTAATACCCACAGCTAAATATCCATAGCCAAACTGTGCGAAGATTGGCCCCGGACACGCTCCGGTGATTGCCCATCCCAAACCAAATATCAAACCTCCGTAAATCTGTCCTTTATTAAATTTTTTGGGATGTAGAATAATATCGTCTCCGCTAAAAGTTTTCACCTTAAACTTCTTGATAATAAACAACGATATTGCAGCTACAGCTATTGCTGTTCCAATCACTCCAAACATATGAAATGATTCGAATCTAAACATTTCCTGAATTCTAAACCAGGAAACAACTTCGGTTTTGATAAATACAATTCCAAAAAAGACACCTAACACCAGATATTTGAAATTAGCAGTAAAAGACACTTTGTCTCCTGTTTCCGGATTTGCTTTTTCTATCTCTTTCGTTCCCATTTTAAAATAGTTTAAAAATCTGTGGAATAATAAACCAAGTGGAGATGATCCCGCCCACCATAAAAGCAATGGTAGCTACCAAAGAAGGCCACTGCATATTGGCAATTCCCATAATAGAATGTCCGCTCGTACAGCCCCCGGCATATCTTGTACCAAAGCCAACCATAAAACCTCCGATAACTAAAAATATCAGTCCCTTTAATGTAAATATTTGATCGACACCAAAAATATCTTCAGGAAGAATCCCACTGAAGTTTTTTATTCCCAATCCTATGAGATATGCTTTTGTACTTTCTGATATTTGCACAGGTTCAGGATTTTTAAAGAATAAAGCGGTAATTATACCTCCCAGAAAAATACCAAAAACAAAAAACAGATTCCAGCTTTCCTTCTTCCAGTTATATTGAAAAAAAGGAATTTTAGCCGGCATACAAGCGGCGCACATATGTCTTAAAGAAGACGATATTCCGAAGAATCTGTTCCCCATTAATAATAAGGCAGGGACAACCAATCCTACCAAGGCCCCACCAACATACCATGGCCATGGCCTACTTAAAAACTCTATCATTTACTTTCTATTTTTAAATTTTTATTTGCTTGGATAGCCTTATAACCACCTTTTACATTTACTACATTTTTAGCACCCTTCAGCTGCAATAACGAGACGGCAATCATGGATCTGTATCCAGAAGCACAGTAGACATAGAATGTATTTTTATTGTGTATTTCCGTCTCCCAAACTGGAAGATCCGATAAAGGATTATTTAAAGCTGTTATCAAATGTCCTTGTTGATATTCATCTGGTTTTCTCACATCAATTATCCGTTTATTTTTACGAGAGATTACTTTTTCCAGATCTCCTGCTCCGGCTTCTTTTACTTTATCAAGCTTTTTTCCCGCTTTAATCCAGGTATCAATCCCTCCTTTCAGAAACCCTTTAACATGGAAATATCCGCTTTTTCCGAGTTTTTGTAGAATCTCTTTTTCTTTTCCTTCATTGGCAATAACCAATAAGAATTGATTTTTATCAGGAATAGCAGTAGACAACCACGTGTCAAAAGAACCATCAATCCCTAAAAAGACAGATTTTCTGATATGTCCTTCTGCAAATTCTTTAGCCGATCTTGTATCAAGTACAACAAATGAATCGCTTTCCAAAGCATTCTCAAATGTTGTTAAATCTAGTGGAAGGGGCACTAAAATCTCTTCCGCATTGCTTATTGAAACTTTGCATAATAGCAAAGAGATGAATATTACAATTATATTTTTCATATTTAGTTTCTCTTTGATGGACACGAGAAATCAGTAGTTTTTAATCCTGATTCATTTTTGATAGCGGAATATCCTCCTTTAATATTCACGACATCGTCAAAACCTCTGGCTTTTAAAATCGAAGCAGTAATCATCGATCTATATCCACCGGCACAATGCAGATAATACCTGTTATTTTTGTTAATATCTCCCATCCAATCATTAATGAAATCAAGCGGCTTATTGCCTACTCCTTCCACATGTTCAGCCTCATATTCTCCCGGCTTCCTAACGTCAATTACATTCAGCTCGCTTTCTTTTGCCAATGCGCCAAACTTCTGTGCCTCTACCTCATCTACTTTATCAGCTTCTTTTCGTGAAGCCAACCAGGTAGCAAATCCGCCTTTTAAATAGCCTATAGTATAATCGTATCCAACCCTGGCCAATCTTTTTACTGTTTCTTCCTCCCTGCCTTCAGGAGTCACCAACAAAATTGGCTGGTGTAAATCGGTAATTAAAGCCCCTACCCAAGGAGCAAATTGTCCGTCTAGTCCAATAAAAATGGCGTTTGGAATAAATCCTTTTGCAAATTCCTCCGCTGATCTTACATCAAGGATCAAGGCTCCAGTTTCGTTAGCGGCTTGTTCAAATTGCTCGGCATCCAAAGCGTGTAACCCTCTTTCAAACACAGCATCAATAGAATCGATACCTTCTTTATTCATCTGCGCATTTTTCGAGAAATACTGTGGTGGCGGTAAAATTCCCGTGGTAAGCTCCTTAACAAATGCCTCTTTTGAGATATTACTTAGCGCATAATTACTTTTCTTCTGATTTGCCAATGTATCAAAAGTCTCTTTACTCATATTCTTTCCGCATGCAGAACCTGCACCATGAGCAGGATAAACCAGCACATTATCATTCAAGGGAATTATTTTAGTTCTTAAAGAATCATACAGATCTCCTGCCATTTCCTCTTCTGTTTTATTTGCAGATTTCTGCGCTAGATCTGGACGGCCAACATCACCTATAAAAAGTGTATCTCCGGTAAAGACACAATATTGCTCTCCGTTTTCATCCAAACACAAATAACAAGTGGATTCCGGGGTATGTCCAGGTGTATGCAAAGCTTTTATCGTAATGTTTCCCAACCTAAACTCTTCTCCATCTTTCGCAATATATGCGTCAAACGATGGTGACGCTGTTGGCCCGTAGACTATTGTTGCGCCTGTTCTTTTGGCCAGATCAACATGACCCGACACAAAATCGGCATGAAAATGCGTCTCAAAAACATATTTTATCCTTGCTCCGGCAGCCTCTGCTTTTTTAATATACGGAGCTGTCTCCCTTAATGGGTCAATAATAGCTACTTCTCCATTACTCTCGATATAATAGGCAGCTTCTGCCAAACATCCTGTATATAATTGCTCTACTTTCATCTCTTTTATTTTTATTAGTTAGTTTTTTTGACGCCTTCGGCAAATATCTGTCCTGGTAGTTATTAGTTCATTGGTATCATTAGTAGATTTACTATGTGCCAGGAGCAGCCATTCAGACATTTTAGAGACTATCGATCATCGTCTATCGACAACCAGTCTGCTATCCCGCGACTTCGGACATCTTTCAACATTAAAAACCAAACACTAAACATTCTCTTCGTATTAATTCTTTTTTAATTAAAGAAATCAAACATTATTACTACTGCCACAGCCATTACAAACCATGCAAATACCGATTTTAGCCTTTTTGGATTTAACTTTTTCCCCAGATATACGCCTACCAAAACTCCTACACTTGAAAATAATGAGAACTCCAGTAAGTAAGACCAATTGATTTCTGACAGGTGAGAAAAGTCTCCCGTAAAACCAACGAGCGAGTTTAAAGCGATAATCAATAAAGATGTACCAACAGCTAAGTGAACAGGAACTCCCATAAACAACGTAATTGCGGGTACGATCAGAAAACCTCCTCCTGCTCCTATTAATCCCGATAATACCCCTACAATAATCCCTCCGATTACCGCGGCTTTAAAATTGGGATCTATATATTGGATATGCCCTTGCGTTTGTTCTTTAAAAAACATCATTTTAATCGAGCTCAAAATCATAACAACAGCAAAGAAAAACATGATTGCAGTATCTTTACTTAGACTCCATCCTCCTATCGACAATATCGTATCTGGTAAATTATGTATTACAAAATGTCTCACAAGCCAAACGCTTATCATAGATGGCACTGCAAATAACACCGCAAGCTTAATATCTACCAACTTTTCTTTGAAATAGCTAAGCATACCTATCAACGAAGTTACCCCTACAATAAATAAGGAATATCCTGTAGCCGAAACGGGTTCTATTTTTGCGATATAAACCAGAATTGGAACTGTTAAGATAGAACCTCCCCCTCCTGTTAGCCCTAAAAACAAACCCACCAACAGTGCTAAACCATATGTCAACAACTCATTTTCCACAGCAACTACATATTACAATTACATTTCTCTATACATTCTAATAAGCCGACAAGCTCCTTTTCTTTCAAAGAATAAAACACCTGTACACCTTGTTTTTCCGCAGACAATAAACCTTTCAGCCTCATATTATTTAAATGATGGGAAACCAAAGATTGCTCACAATCCAGAGCGACACAAAGTTCATTAACGCTCATCTTCGTAGTTCCAGACAATAATTCTATCACCTTAAGCCTGATCGGATGGGCTACGGTTTTTAAGATAAAAGCAGCTTTCTCTAATTTTTCCGGGGATAATTTAATTTCCATATTCAAATATATGAACATATTATCATATTTACATATAAAAGAATAAACAAATACATTTGAATGACAAAATTCATTATAAACACAAACGGCTTTTCTGAGTAGAAAAGCCGTTTAAATTGATATTTACGCAGTTAATTTAGTCTACAAAAGTGGTAAACCTCGATAATCTGCAATAAACTTCACAACATTGTTGTATTGCTTAAAATCTTCTTCAGGATGTAATGTAGTGATACACAAGGCATCCATTGTTGCATTTTGAGCTGCTTCAATCCCTTTTGGTGCATCTTCAAATACCAAACACCTTTCGAATGGGATATCTAATTGTTCTGCGGCTTTGGTAAAAGTTTCGGGATCTGGTTTACTTTTATGTACGTCATCTGCACTTACTATGGCACCAAAATACTTCCTTAAATTCAAATTATCCAGAACAAAATCTATATTAAAGGGGATGGCTGCTGACCCAATTGCCATTTTTATTCCGGCCTGATATGCTTTCTCCAGAAACATATCCAATCCATCTATCAATTTCAGATGGGGGCGAAATTCGTCCTGATATCTTTTTTCTTTATCCAAAGAAATACGGTCCATTTCTTCCTGAGTGAAATGGCCTTTTCCAAATACCCTCTCCAAAAGTTCTGCATTTTTACCGTACATCTGTAACACTACTTCATCATATGTCAGATTTGCGCCCAAATCTTTATTTAAAATACTTTCCCATGCTCTTGCATGAAAATGCATGTCGTCAATAATTGTTCCGTTTAAATCAAATAAATAAGCTTCGTATTTCATTTTATAAGGGTTTCCAAAGAATCAAGACTCAAATGTAGCATAAAGTATCAAGACTCGGTGGCTATGCCTTGTTAACTGCTCAACAAATAATGGATAACCTCCAGGTATATAACTTCATTCAACATTAAAAATCGAACATTCAACATTGATTAGGTACCAAGATGTCAAGTCGAAAGATAGAAGACCGAAGTTTGGATTATTTATAAAATTTCAATTTTTATTTTCAATACTCTTTTATTACTTCTTCGTTTCTTCACCAAGTAGCATTCCCCATGGCTTCAGTTCGTCTACCCTATCAAAGACTATCTTCATTACAGCAATTATCGGAATAGACAAAAACATACCCGGAATTCCCCAAATCATTTCACCAATAAAAACACCTAAGACAGTTACGAAAGCATTTATTTTCACCTTCGACCCTACTACTGTTGGCAAGAGAATATTACTGTCTAAAGCATGGATACCTATTAAAGCAACTATAACTATCAGCGCTTTTGAGAAAGTAGCCGTTGTAGCGAAAGTGATCAATGCACTTAACAACATAGCAGTAAAAATACCAATATACGGTATGATATTTATTATACCGGTTAAAAGCCCCAATAAAAAAGCATATTTAATTCCGATAAGCCACAGCACCAAACAGGTAATCGTACTAACGATTACTATCTGAATCATTAAACCTATCAGGTATTTACGGATAATATACTGAACTTGCTCTAAAACTTCATGAACTATATTTAGATGTTTTTCTTTAAAAACTGCTGTAAGGAAATCAACAATAAGTGTTCTGTACAATAGAATAAAAAAAGTATAGATAAAAGTAAAAACTAAAAACAACAATATTGATGATATAGAAAGTACCGTTGCACCAATAACCACCGTCGATGATGACAATAATTTCTTCGCAGCATCTGTTAAGTAATTAAGCTGATGGGATCTGTCGATATTGAAAGTCTTTGCTACCCAGTCCTGCGAACTGTCAATAGCATAAATTACCTGCTCCTTAAATTGCGGCCAATCTTCGCTTAAAGATCTGAATTGAGTTCCCAGCAAATAAAATATTCCCAAAATAATCCCTAGAAAGACGATTACGGATAAAATGCTGGCCAGTCCTCTAGGAAGCTTGCATCTTTTTTCGAAAAACCTGCACAGTGGATAAAGAAGTATAGCAAACAGGAAGGAAAAAATTAAAGGTGATAGTACTTCCTTTCCCAGAACCGCAATGTACACCAACGCTATTAATGCCACAAGTACCATTGCCAATTTTTGATAAAAGGGCGGTTGTTTCATAGAAGTATCCATAAGCTTTATTTCAGTTCACTAAATAAGTGCTATTTAATAAAAATGTTTTAAAAATTAATATCGATTTTTTTTTAGTGCAATTATAATTACATTTGCAGCCCAGCAAACAGAGAGGTGTCCGAGTGGTTGAAGGAGCTACCCTGGAAAGGTAGTATACGGGTAACCGTATCGAGGGTTCGAATCCCTTCCTCTCTGCATAATCAAAAGGAAATGGTGTTCTTCCTTACCCAACCGCTTTTTAAGCTGATGACGCCTGATTAATGAAAAATATAAATATATTAGTCAGGATAGTTATGTCAACTAGCAAAAGAACATTAAGCCAAAAAACTGGAATAAAACTCAGAAGCTTCTTTAGAAAATTCCCAGGCGTACCTTACATATTTAAATGGTTATTGATAAGCCTGATTATTGGCCTATGTATAGGGACAGCTTCTGCATTATTTCTTAAGTCTTTAAATTGGGTAACTGAGTTTAGAGAATCTCACAAATGGATCATAGCCTTATTACCTGTAAGTGGTTTCTTTAGTGGTTTACTATACCATTATTTTGGTAAAAATGTAGAAGCCGGCAACAACCTGTTGATAGACAATATACATAATCCTGATAAGATTATTCCCTTCCGAATGGCTCCTTTAGTTTATTTGGGAACTATAGCTACTCACTTTTTCGGAGGATCGGCTGGTCGGGAGGGGACTGCCATACAGATGGCTGGTTCTATTGCTGACCAGTTTAGCAAGCCTTTAAAACTAAATTCCGAAGACCGAAAAATATTGCTGATAGCCGCAATTTCGGCAGGTTTCGGATCTGTTTTTGGAACACCGCTGGCCGGAGCAGTTTTCGGACTTGAGGTTTTTCTAATAGGGCGCATACGTTATAATGCTATTTTCCCTGCATTTGCGGCGGCAATTCTTGCTGACTGGGCTACCAATATTTGGAATGTTGAACATACGCATTACCATATATCTATTGTTCCAAAAATAGAATTACTGCCAATAGTATATAGTATCATAGCTGGAATCGCATTTGGTATATGTGCGGCTACTTTTAGTAAAACAATACATTGGGCCAGCGCTTTATTTAAAACAAAAATCAAATACGCTCCTCTCCGACCTGTACTTGGTGGTTTTATTGTCGCACTGGCAGTCCTAGCTTTAGGAACAACCCGATATATTGGTTTAGGCATTCCTGTTATTTTAGAATCTTTTGAACAACAAGCTCCGTTATCTGACTTTGCACTAAAAATGGCATTCACTATTGTTACCCTTTCCGCCGGTTTTAAGGGAGGCGAGGTAACTCCTCTTTTCTTTATCGGTGCAACTTTAGGTAGCGCTCTTTCCTTCTTTTTACCACTTCCGTTTAGTTTATTGGCAGGAATGGGTTTTGTTGCTGTTTTCGCTGGTGCCACCAACACTCCTTTGGCGTGTATGCTAATGGGGATAGAACTATTTGGAGTAGAATGTGGAATTTACGTTGCTATTGCTTGTGTAGTTTCCTATCTGCTTTCTGGTCATAACAGCATTTATACCAGGCAACGGATTGGAGAAGCCAAACATCAAAGATTGAGACATCACTCCAATAAAAGTGTTGATGAGATAGAATAACTTTTGTCCACACTTCACATTAATTAAAAAAGACAGATTTAAAACTAATTAATTATAAAATTTCCAAAAAATAAATACTACACAAACAAAAGCTTTCATTAGTTGTTGTGATTACAATCATAAACCAAAGAAAATATCTCCAGTACATTTGAGTCATAATTTAATTTAATTGATATAATAATGAACAGGACAATTATCACAACCGCTATTTTGTTGGCTACTGTTTTATTAATTGGTTCTTGTGGCGGGGGCAATACTACCTCGGAATCAAAAAACACCGTGGCTGAACAAGCTACATCTACAACGGGTAAACCTGATTACGATCCTTCCAGAGGAGAAGGAAAGTTTAATGATTCCAACGTGAAAGCCGGACCACTAGACGCTACTTTGGCGGCTCGGGGAAAAGCTATTGCTGCCACCAAATGCAACTCCTGCCATAAACAAACTGGGGAAAAACTGGTTGGACCAGGCTGGAAAGGTGTTACCGAACGCAGAAGTCTGCCATGGATCATGAACTTTATTACCAATCCTGATCAGATGATAGATAAAGATCCTGAACTACAGGCACAACTGGAAATATGTCTGGTACGTATGCCAAATCAGAATCTGTCTGATGATGAGGCCAGAAGCATAGTAGAGTACATGCGTCAAAACGATGGTATAAAATAATAGTATCGAATAACCCTTTAACCTTACTGTAATGTTAAAAAACAGAACAATACTTTATATCTTGTCTGTCCTCCTTCTGATGGCAGCATGTAAACCAAAAGGAGCGGGAGATGCAGTAAATAGCGATGCCGCCTCTAAAGTTTATGTGGCCCCTGGGCAATACGACGAGTTCTATGGATTCGTTTCTGGAGGATTCAGTGGTCAATTATCTGTTTACGGTTTTCCTTCTGGCAGATTATTAAAAGTACTTCCTGTATTCTCGCAAAACCCTGAAACTGGTTACGGATATAGCGAAGAAACCATTCCTATGCTGAATACTTCTTACGGATTTGTTCCTTACGATGATTTGCACCATGTACAGATTTCACAGACCAATGGTGAAATGGACGGTCGCTGGGTATTTGTAAATGGAAATAACACACCCAGAGTAGCCAGGCTAGATCTTAAAACCTTTAAAACCGTTGAGATACTGGAACTACCTAATAGTGCTGGCAACCACTCTTCCCCTTTCTTAACTGAAAACACAGAATACGTGGTTGCAGGAACTCGCTTCAGTGTTCCTGATGATGGTGTAGAATACCCTATTCATACCTATAAAGATAACTTTAAAGGAACTATCAGCTTTATTAGTGTAGATAAAGATAAAGGCGATATGAATATTGCTTTTCAACTGGAGGTTCCAGCATTAAACTTCGACTTAAGTCATAGCGGTAAAGGACCAAGCAGTGGATGGTTTTTCTTTTCTACTTACAACACAGAAAAAGCTTATACACTCTTAGAAGTCAATGCTTCCCAAAGGGACAAAGACTTTATTATGGCTGTAAATTGGAAAAAAGCCGAAGAAATGATTAAAGCTGGTAAAGGGAAAAAGAAACAGGTAAAATATGCACACAATAAATGGGATGAACATAAGCATTCTGCAACATCCGAAATTAAAAACGAAGTGTTGGTACTTACTCCAGACCAATTGAAAGATGTGTGTTACTTTATCCCTTGTCCAAAATCACCACATGGGACAGATGTTGATCCATCAGGTGAATTTATTGTTGGAAGTGGTAAACTGGCTGCTTTACTGCCTGTATTTGCATTTTCAAAAATCAAAAAAGCTATCGAAAACAAAGACTTTGATGGCGAATACGATGGATTTAATGTCTTAAAATACGAATCAGTATTACATGGAGAAGTAGAAAAACCAGGTTTGGGTCCTTTACATACAGAATTTGACGATAAAGGAAATGCTTATACATCTTTCTTCGTTTCTTCTGAAATTGTAAAATGGAATGTAAAATCATTGCAGATATTGGACAGAGTACCGACTTATTACTCTATCGGACACTTAACTGTGCCGGGCGGAGACACGAAAAAACCTTATGGAAAATATGTAGTCGCTTATAACAAAATTACCAAAGACCGCTATTTGCCTACCGGACCTGAACTTACACAAAGTGCTCAGTTATATGATATTTCAGGAGACAAAATGCAGCTATTATTAGACTTTCCTACCATTGGGGAACCGCATTATAGTCAGATCATTCCTGCAAGTATCATCAAGGATAATTCTTTGAAATTCTATAAAATCGAAGAAAATCAACATCCGTATGTTGCAAAAGGTGAAGATCAGACTAAAATTACCAGAGATGGAAATAAGGTACATGTTTACATGACATTGATAAGAAGTCACCTGACTCCTGATAATATTGAAGGCATCAGAATTGGAGACGAGGTTTATTTTCACGTAACCAATTTAGAACAAGACTGGGATTTACCTCATGGATTTGCCATAAAAGGAGCTAATAATGCCGAACTATTGGTAATGCCGGGTGAAACACAAACCTTAAAATGGATTCCTAAAAAAACAGGCATTACTCCTTTTTACTGTAGCGACTTTTGTAGTGCGCTACATCAGGAAATGTCTGGCTATATCAGAGTATCTCCTGCCGGAAGTAATACTCCGCTAAGATATGGTACGGGTGAAAAAGCTCCGGGACCACTGAATTGATTAACACTCAGATTGAGCCAACAAACTCAATGGGCAAACAATATGAAAGACGTTGGAGAGATTGCCACGTCGTACCTCCTCGCAATGACAAACAGCTTCGTCATTGCGAGGAATCGAAGCAATCTTATTATCAAACATTTGTAACAACACGTTAATTGTAGCAAACAAAAATCAGCCTGGTTTCCAGAAAACTCCAGCTATCAAAGCTCTGATATATGTAAATCCCGATAAGCAAAAGAAAATGAACCAAGTAGAAAAGAAAAAAACGGGTCTGTTGCAGATCACAAAAATACTCTCCGCTATCTGTGGAATAGCACTGGCAATAGTCATTTTTGTACCTATATGGAAGATCGAGCTAAAAGCCCCGCAATACCCAGAGGGATTGTCAATGCATATCCATGCCAATAAATTATCAGGTGATGTAGAAATTATCAATGGATTAAATCATTACATAGGCATGCGAACTTTGCATGCAAATGATTTTGTGGAGTTTACCGTCCTACCTTATATTTTCGCCACATTCTCTTTGTTGGGTTTGCTGACAGCTGTAATTAACAAAAGGTGGTTCTTTACATCATGGGCAACGTTATTTTTTCTTTTCGCTATTGTTGCGATGGTTGACTTCTACATCTGGGAATACGACTATGGTCATAACCTTGATCCAAAGGCACCAATACAGGTACCCGGCATGAGCTATCAACCTCCTTTAATCGGATTTAAGCAATTGCTCAATTTCGAAGCCTTTTCTATTCCCAGTACAGGTGGTTGGATTATGTTAGGTGTAGGATTATCTCTGGTATTTTTACTATTCAAGGAAATTACAAACTCAGGAAAAAATGTTCAGGCACATATTTAAAACAGGTTATTTTCTATTTATTTCGGCACTATTTGTTCTTTCTTCTTGCAGTACAAAACCGCAGCCAATACAATTTGGAGTAGACAATTGCGACTTTTGTAAAATGACCATCAGCGATCAACGCTATGGCGCCGAACTGGTTACTAAAAAAGGTAGGATTTTCAAGTTTGATGACATTCACTGTATCAAGGGATTTATAGAAAACGAACAGGTAAAAGACGAAGATATAGCAGGATTATGGCTTGTAGATTTCTCAAATCCCCAAAAGCTGATTCCCGCAAAACATAGCTATCTATTTTTCTCGGAACAGCTAAAAAGTCCAATGGGATCTAATATCGCAGCTTTTGAAAATACTCAGGAAAAAACAAAAATTCAGGAAAATTATTCAGGAACCGAAATGAAATGGGACGATTATTTAGCACAGCATCATTAATTATTATTTTTTTAGTCCTCTGTTTTACAGAAGATGTAAAAGCGCGGAAACTGATTGTATCCAGTCAATCGGGGTTTAAGAGTATAACCAAGGCTTTACAAGAGGCACAAGATGGAGATACCATTTTAATAAAAACAGGTGTATACCGCGAAGGCAATCTGAAAATCAATAAAAAGATTGTACTTATCGGAGAATCCCTTCCAGTTATTGATGGTGAAAATAAGTATGAAAATTTATTGATAGAAAGTGATGCGGTATTGATAGATGGTATTTTATTTAAAAATTCGGGAAGTTCCAGTTACATGGATGTGGCTGCATTAAAAATCCAGAATTCAAAAAACGTTATTGTACGTAATTGCCGTTTTCAGGATAATTTTTTCGGCATACATTGCATGAATTCCAGCTTTTGCACCTTCGAGAATAATCAACTTCAATCGGGAAATATTAAAGGTAAACCTGCTGCAAATGGCATACATTGTTGGAAAAGCAATCACCTCAAAATCGCTAATAATCATGTATCAGGACATAGGGATGGTATTTATTTCGAGTTTGTCACAAAATCTAAAATAGAGAATAATCAAAGCATTGGCAATAAACGCTATGGATTACATTTTATGTTTTCTCATGATGATATCTACAACCATAATATTATCAAAAAAAATGGTGCTGGTGTAGCCGTTATGTACAGCAAACGGGTAAAGATGTATAATAACACCTTTGCCGAAAATTGGGGGAATGCAGCATATGGCCTCTTGTTGAAAGAAATCATGGACAGCCATATTGAGAATAATATATTCCAAAACAATACCATAGCTGTTTTTGCTGAAGGAGCAAATCGTATTAAAATGATCAAAAATAGGTTCGAAAAAAACGGATGGGCCTTACAAATACAAACCAGTTGCAGCGATGCATACATCAGCCTGAACAATTTTATAGGTAATACTTTTGATGTAGCTACTAATGGTAATCTGGTGATGAAGTATTTTGACGAGAACTATTGGGATAAATATGAAGGTTATGACCTGGACAGAGATGGATATGGCGATATACCACACAGACCGGCCACATTTTATTCGATGATTATT
This sequence comes from Pseudopedobacter saltans DSM 12145, assembly GCF_000190735.1. Classification (GTDB taxonomy): domain Bacteria; phylum Bacteroidota; class Bacteroidia; order Sphingobacteriales; family Sphingobacteriaceae; genus Pseudopedobacter; species Pseudopedobacter saltans. The sequence goes on along the minus strand of NC_015177.1, from coordinate 4,349,970 downwards.
CAAAGGAACCCCGGTGCTTTAATGTTATTCCGAAGTTTTTTTGTCAAACTGATGGATAAGGCGGAGACCATGTTTCCTAATTTAACTCCCGAAAGTCTAAAAGATAATAAACCAAGAATGGGAAAAATAGGTTGAGTGGAAAGATTAAGGTTGAGATTAAGAGTAGAAAGTTAAAAGCACTAACTAACCACCTAACAACTAAATAAAAAATGATAGGAATAGAAGGCATCAACAAAGCATTTGGAAAATTTGAGGTCCTCAAGAATATAAATCTTGATCTCGGAGGTGACAATATTATCGCTCTGATAGGAGCTAACGCGTGTGGTAAAACTACATTAATTAAAACCATATTGGGAATGGTTATTCCCGACTCTGGTAAAATTTCGATAAATGGGATTGAAATCAGTAACCAGTGGCAATACAGAAAGCTAATTGGATATATGCCTCAAATAGGTCGCTATCCTGAAAATATGAGGGTTGGTCAGGTATTGGAAATGATAACTGACTTAAGAGGCAGTGAGACCCAAAATATGGATGAAGAGTTATATGAAGGTTTCAAGCTAAAAGATATCCTAGACAAGAAAATGGGAACACTGTCGGGAGGCACAAGACAAAAAGTAAGTGCTCATCTTGCATTTCTGTTTAACTCACCTATTTTGATTCTGGATGAACCCACAGCCGGATTAGATCCTCTATCATCCTTTTTATTAAAAGAAAAGATACGGACCGAAAAGGAAAAGGGAAAATTGATATTGATTACTTCACACATCCTAAGTGAACTGGACGATATCGTTAGTCAGATTATTTATATGGAAGAAGGAGAAGTCATTTTTGATAAGTCTATCCATCAATTGAAAGAAGACACACAAAAATCCCGGCTGTCTGAGGCCATTCCGCATTTAATGAAATTAAAATTAGAGAAAGCATAAGTTAGCTAACCACAGAGTTTAAAAAAATAATGTTTAATGAAGTGGCAGAAGCACAAGAACGAAAGCGAGGAGCTAAAATCTAAAGTGACATACTGAACTAACTAAGTCAGTTTATTGATACTAAACATCTTATACTTTAAAATAAATAAACAGATGAAAAAAGTAATTAAATACGTGATGCTGGATATTTTAAACAGCAAAATAATTATTGCCTATACTCTTTTTCTTTTCTGCTTTTCCATGGGTTTATTTATGATGGAAAATGTAGTTGAAAAAAGTATGGCCAGTTTACTAACCTTAAATCTAATTATAGTACCTATCATCAGTATTATTTTTTCTACCATTTACGTTTATAATGCAACGGAATTTATAGAATTACTTTCTGCACAACCTATAAAAAGAAAAACACTGTGGCTAAGTATCTTTTTTGGTCTTGCATCGGCATTCATATTGGCATTCGGTATAGGTTGTGGAATTCCTATTCTCATTTTTGCTTTCAATACTACCGGAATCACTTTGTTAATTACCGGACTATTCCTTTCAGTAATCTTTGTTTCCATAGCCTTATTATCTTCTGTTTATATCAAAGATAAAGCTAAAGGAATTGGTGTATCGCTGATGATCTGGATGTATTTCTCTATATTGTTCGATGGATTAGTCCTTTTCTTGTTATTTCAATTACTGGAATACCCATTAGAGAAACTGATTGTAGCACTTAGCATCTTAAATCCTATTGATCTGGCAAGAATTGTCACGCTTTTAAAAATGGATATTTCTGCTTTAATGGGTGCTACAAGCGCTGTCTTTAAACAAAGCTTTGCCGGAGCTGCTGGAAGCATCATTACTTTTATAGTTTTAGCATTATGGGTTATTGTTCCATTATGGTTTTCGACCAGAAAGTTCCAGAAAAAAGATCTTTAATCACTCGTGTCGTTCTTCGTTTATTGTTTGTCGTTTATCGTCTATCGAATAACAAACAACAACTATCGAAAAACGAGCAACGAACTTCGAATAACGAATAACAATGGATATCAGGAGCAGACAAGATATAGAAAATGTTATCAACCTATTTTACGATAAAATTAAAACTGACAAAACACTTAGTTTTTTTTTTACAGAAGTAATACAGGTAGACTGGCCAAAGCATTTGATTGCCATGGCTGATTTTTGGGAGAATGTGCTTTTCTTTACGGGTGATTATGAAGGTAATCCTCTCGAAACACATAAAGGTATTTATCAGAAACAAAAAACAGAATTGGTACATTTTGAAAGATGGCTGAAGATTTTCTACCAAACCATAGATAAACATTATAAAGGAGCAAATGCAGAAAAAATGAAAACACACGCCAAAGGCATTGCATCAGTTATGCAAGAACAGTTGAAAAAGGGAAATGTCTGAATCACGGATGACAGGCTGATTAAATGATTTCACGGAAACCTGCATAGCAAAACACTATGCCAATCAAAATCTGAGTAATCCGATAATCTTTTTAAATCCGTGATTCCAACGACTACAACACTACTCTTTTAAAAGTTAAACTTTTACTTCCAAAGTTGACAAGCAGCCCTACTTCTAATTTATAAGCTTTTAAATAATTTAGGATTTGAGCTAAATGTACATCCTCTAATTGTATAATTGCCTTCAATTCTACTAGTACTTTTCCGCATACGACAAAGTCCGCTCTTCGGGTACCTATAGGTTCTTCCAATTCTTTATAGTAAATATATTGGTCTACTTCTCTTGCGAACTCTAAACCTATCTTATGCATTTCATAAGTCAATGCTCGCTGATAGATTACTTCCTGAAAACCGTTTCCCAGAAACTTATGAACTTCAAAAGAAGCTCCAATAATTTTTTCTGTTATATCTTTATATTTTAAATTGATAGTCATGCAAAAAGTAAAAAAACCTACCTTACAATATTAAAGTTAATCTTTTTTATTCGTCTAAATCACGGATGATACAGATTAAATGATTACACGGAAACTGGTATCCATTATAGAAACCATCACGTAAGGCAAATCTGTGTAATCAGGCAATCCTTTTTAAATCTGTGATTCTGATAATATTTGCGAAAGAAACATTCCTAAAGCTCCGCCAAACAATATTATAGCAGTTGCAAAAAGCGATTCGTTTATATAGGGGATCAACACCAGGAAGAAAGATGCAACACTTTGTATTCCTAAGAAAACTTCGTTGGCAATAACTCCAATTACAAATAAACAGATGGTGACTTTAGCTATTTTATTCAAATACATCCACTTATTGGCAAACATATAGCCTATAAAAAACAGGGAAAAACCACCTAGTAACACCAGATGCAAATACGCAATAACTATAGATCGCATCCCAAAAACAAAATGGCTAAGCTGAGGAACAACTGAAATCGTCTGGAGCACAAACTTGAGAGTAATAGCAATTGCCGAAATATAAAACAACAATACTACTGGTTTAGGAACATTGGTACGCTTTTCTCCAAAAATGCAATTAATTTTAGCCAACATTACCAGCCAAACAATCAATTGAGCCAGTGCCGCAAAAACAGCTATCGAATAAAGCCACACAGGCAATTTTACCCAAAGTACAGAAAGTAGAAATGTAGGGATAATGGTCATTAAAAACCAACGAAAATATCGTTGGAAAGCTGTATCAATTTTTGGCAGACTATGAATAACTAAAGCCATTAACCCAAAGAAAAACCAGCCATTATACTGAAAATGCAGATAGTAATATACCGAAGCCAGGTAAATATCCTGTTGGATATGCTTTGTAGCCATCATGTATCCCAACGAAAGGGGACCAACAGCTGAAACGATATTCAACAGTAATCCGGCTACTGCCCATGCCCTCGCTGGTAATTGAGAAGATAGTGTTTGGGTATCTCTGATAAACAACCAGGCATATACTAGGGCTATGATGATTGAAAGTGTTGAGAAAACAATAGAAATATTGCCGTATGCTTGCCTGGTAAAGAAAATCAGCATACCAAAAGCAGAAACTAAATTAGCAGCTATAATTAGTTTATATTTTTTTTGCTTAATTACGTCTGTCCGATCTTTAATAATCAGAAAAAGCCCAAAATATAGTAAATGATTTATCCAACCGCTAAACGCAAAATGAGAGTGTGCATGCAGTAGGTTCTTTTGTTCAAATAAAGGAAAATCAAAGGCAATTTTGTAACGCATTAATACGCCATATAATGCTACAAGTGTTAAATTGAACAATGCAATTTTACACCAGTTACCTATAGTATTATCTCTCATTTTACCAGCTAACAATAAACCTTGTGATCTTTAATTAACACTTTCCCTTCTTCATGCATTTTTAAAAGGGCTCTTATAACCGTCTCTACACGTAAATTGGTATAATCTGCTATTTCCTGACGGGTATACGGAATTAGTGTTTTTTCATTACCATCCATAACCCTGATTTTATTAAAAAAGCCCAATATTTTTTCTTCGGGTGTACGGCCAATCAATATTTGTGCAGAAGTAGCCTTATTGTAAAGCCTATGAGCAAAAGTATTCAGTAAACTTAAAGCTGTACTGGGGTAATCCTGCAATATGTTTATAAACTTATCTTTTGATATTTTAACGATTACGCTGTCTGTACTTGCCTGTGCAGTACTGGGATAACATTTTGATTCGAATAACGGAGGTTCACCAAAGCTGTTTCCTCCGGTAAAAACACCCTGAATAAATTCTTTCCCTTCTATATTGGTTGAAAACATCTTCACCTCACCTTCAACCAGTTGAAAGAAAAACCGGGGAGTGTCGCCTTCCATAAAAATGAAAGAACCTTTGGAAACTCTCTTTGATACACCTCCGTAAGCTATTAGTATGTTATGATCTATTTGCATTTACCATAAAAGCTTAAATTCAAAACACAAATGATGTTACTGAATTATTCTACAATTAGTGTACCTTTCATCAGTCCTACGTGTCCGGGGAAAGAACATAAGAATTCATATGTACCTTTAGCAGGCGCAGGGAATTCAATAGTGTCAGACTCGCCCCCTGATAATAACTTCGTGTGCGCAATAATATCTTTTGTATCCGCTGGTATATAGTCAGTAGCTTTATCACCAATAACTTTCATCGCAAAATCTGTCGCTGAAACTCCAGCTACCAACAGTACAAAATTATGTCCCATTACGTCTTTCGCCATTTTACCAATATGGTTGAGTGTCAATTTTATGGTTTGACCTTCTTTTACATTCAATAAAGTCTGATCGAATTTCATGTCGTCACCTGCATTTAAGGTAATTATTGCTTCTTTGGATGATGGTTCTCCTGTTTCCTGAGTAGTCGCAGTGGTGCTTTCCGTAGCATTATCATTCTGTTGCTGGTTAGAATTGTTACCGCATGCTGCTACTAGCATCATCATTGCAGTGCTTAATAAAATACTTGTTTTTTTCATTGTGTTATTATTTAGTTGTTTTCTTTTTAGTTTGTTAGTTGAATTAGTAGCTGGTTCAAATTCCTATTGTCTCTTTAGCTTTAAATATCTTAAGTAAAGCTATGGACTATGGACTATGGACCAATTAAACTAAGTCTTCTTCTAAAGCTATAGCCTTAGGGAAAAGTATGTTATTTTCTAAATGAATATGTATGTGTAAATCATTCTCAAAAGCCTTTAAAGCATCCATAGCTACTTTATAAGTACTACATCCATCTGCAGGAAGTGCGTATTGATTGGAAAGCTGGGCTATTTTCCGGAAACGCTCTCCCTCCGCGTCATGTTCATGCATCATCATGCTGATGGGGTTCTGCACTGTTCCGAAAGGAATGGCAAGCTCAGCCTCAGCAGATTGCTTGGCCGAAACCATTTTACGCACAAAAGGGAACAATACCTTTTCTTCTTTTTGCATGTGCGAGGTAAGTTCTTCAGCACATCCGTCAAAAAGTTCTTTGATTTCTAAAAGTTCAGGATGTCTGTCACCATGTACGTTACTTATTTTTTCAAGATAAGCTTTTAATAAAGGGATTTGTTGTGAGACATAACGGTGATGGGTTTTCTCTATATAATCAGCCAAAAGATCTATTGGCCATGCGTTATAATCAATATTGGATTTATTTTCTCTTTCTATTTGTTTCAAAGCTGTTAGTAAAGACTCTACATCTACACCAGATGCATCACAAGCCGACTCTATAGATTGATTGCCTCCGCAACAGAAATCGAGGCCATATTTTTCAAATACCGGGGCTGTGCGAAAATCTTGTGCAACCACCTCGCCAATGGTTTGTTCTTTAGAAAGTGTCATCATTCAATTTTTATTTTGTAAAACCGCAAAGGACACGAAGTTCTGAAAGCTTAAAATCTTTCTTTATTAGTCTTTGTGTACTTTGAATTAATCAACCTGTTTAATTTCAAATAAATAACCTTATACTTTTCTTTCCAAGTTATAAAGTTAGTAAAGCCTCTTTAATAAAAGATAAAAACATCCTTTATATTGTCGTTATTTTTGTATGTCTGTGCTGCTATAAAGGTATTATTGTTTTTAGTTTATAAAAATGACCTTTGTCACGAGGATTTGTGAGGGATATCTAAAGCTTTTATTGATTAATAAATACATTCTCCAACACTCATACCCCCAATTGCTCTTTACCTTCAGGTGTCAGCATATCATAACCCCACGGCGGATCAAATACCAAATCAATCACTACTTTTCTGTCAGGAAAAACAGCCTCTAACGCATTATGTACTCCATTGGTTATGGCTTCTCCCATTGGACAATGCGGTGTAGAAAGTGTCATCGTAACTTCAATAAGATCATCTTTATCAAAAGCTACATTGTATATCAAACCTAAATCTACCACATTAACAAACAGTTCGGGGTCTATCACTTTAAATAAAGCTTGTTGTGCTTTAATTTTTTCTGCTGAATAAGGATCTGTTAAAGATACAATCATGATAATATTCGTGTTTTATGAAATAGCACCTTCATCACATTAAAAGCATATAGTACCGATAAAGCCAACCATATCAGTGCTGAAAAACGAATGATCCAAACGTTGGCTAATGCAACTCCTGCAATTATTAATAATATAGCAGGAATGAATAAATAAACTTGCCACAGTATTAATTTCTCGCTATAAAGATCTTTTGGCAATGGTATTCTTACCTTTCCTGACAGTTTTTTATAATGTTCATTCCATACAATAAAAGGTAAAGTTTTAAAAGTCTTTCCTAAAATCAATCCGGTTATCCAGCCCATAAACAACAATGTTCCGTACAATACCGTCCATTGGTTACCTTGTATAAAGTTTATGACTGGTATCATCAAAACAGCAATAATCAGGAATACGAACGAGGAGAAACTTTGCTTCATCTGTATATCTATTTTTTTACGTATTCTGCTTTTAAAGGCATCATATAAATAGGATAACCATAACAAAATTCCAACTACTACTATCGCCATGTAAAACGTTACTCTTGTTGCTGCTATACCCAAAAAATATCCATCGCACAGGAATAGTATCAAGCCTGCATTTTGTAATATAAAAGCATATTTTAGCCTGCTTTCTTTTTTTGATTTACCAAGTAGAAACATAGGAACTAACTTACTGCTTATTCCTACTATCAATTGTAAAAACCACCCCGCAAGACCAGCATGTGCATGTAATTTGAGTATCTCCAGATGATTTCTGCTAAAAAATGGATATTGTAAATTAATAGCCAATAATAATCCAACGGTTACTGTAAATAACAGCCAAAGCGCAGAACTCAGGATAAAAAGTTGTATGGTTGAACGGTGTAACTGATGTTTGCCTGTAAACCATGTATTTATTAAAAAACAAGCTGCCGAGACCCAGATTAATATTCCTCCACTAATCATCATCCAACCTGTTCTAAAATTCCAGAAAGAAGCAACCAATAGCACTGTACCAAACAACAGCATATACCAACTTAAAATTGCAATTTTTGGACTGAATAAATTACGTTCGCTAACTACGGGCAGAAGTTGATAAGCTGCACCAAAAATAATCATGGTACCCCAACCTAATGCAGCAGTATGCACAATGGTTAACAAATGTGGATTAAAATAATGAGTAGACAGACTATCTGCTCCAATGAATAACAGCAGGCAAAGCACACAAAAAACTACGGAAGCCGTTGCATAAAACGGAAGCACTACGCTCCCATCTACCGTTTTTCCTATATCTATATCTGACATTTAATTACTGGTTGTTCGTTTTTCGATACTCGTTATTTGATAGACGATAGACGAATAACGACATTTAAAATAAAAGCATCTTCACATTTCCTTCTTCCACATTATAAATATGGATTTCCAAATCTCTGTCTGCCAATTCTTCTAAAAGGTATACCGGTACCCGTTTGTGATGTACAAATAATACTTCGCGTTTAGCTAAATCTTCCAGATTACTTAAAATAGTTTGCATAGGCAAAGGCATTTCCAATTCCCGAACGTCAATTTCCCTGACTTTTTCCTTTGCAAAGCTTTGACAAATACGATTAAAGGAATCGGCATCATCCATAATTATCTTATCATTGCTTCTTTTCTTATCCAATTGAGATTCGGCTTTTTTCAGAAAATAAGTATGGTACTCAGTATCACTCATGGTATCAACAAAACTTGCTTCGGCCTTTTCCTGTTTCAGCAAATGAATTAAAGGTGTAGGAACAAAATTATTAATAATACACAGAATATTACCGGGCTTTATCTCTTTAAAAACACCAAGTATTTCCTTTAGAGGATCGGTTCCTGATTCTATAATAGAACGAACATCAAACCATTTAATAGCCTCCCGATCTGCAGCATTTAACCATTGGGGTTTTAAATCATTTGATTCTCTTTCCTGATCAACCGCTTCGTATTCAAAACCTAATGGTTCCAAAGCTTTAACAATATCGGCAACAGTCGTCCTGCCCATTTTTGCAGCTTCTGCAATAGTAACCCTTGAAGCCATAACCTTTCTGAGTACTGGGATTTTCAAACGCTGTAAAGGTTTAGAAACTTCAGCAATGGCATCTATTGCTGCCTTTTCGGTTTTGATAATCTCGGATATACTTGTATTATCATTTATTTTCGTTTTACTTTCCATAACGCCATTCAATTAGTGTCGATCTAAGACGCTGAAACCTCCTGTTCTAAAGTAACCACTTTAGGAAAAAGTATATTATTTTCTAAATGCATATACTGTTGCAGATCATTTTCCAATTCCTGTAATTTATGATAGAAATAGGCGAACGAATTACAGGCATCTTCCGGTAGTTGATAATTGTTAGCCAATTTTCTGAAATATTGAAGATCCTCTGCAAAAATAGAATGTTCTTTCTCCAACAATAAAGCTGATTGCTTTAGAAGTGCCGGTTCTGTAACATGAACAGATTTATCGATTTCCTTAGCCACCAATTGTTTTATTATCGGAAAAATAGCCTGTTCCTCTTTCCTGATATGCACTGTCAGACTTTGCAGAAAAAGCTTAACCGATTGTTCCAATCGAATCAGCTGAGGATGATGTTCTCCGTGATGCTGCGCTACTTTTTCTGCCAATCCGCCAATAATTTCCAGATTTTCCATTACATAACGATGATGAGTTTTACTGATATAATCCGCTAAAAAGTCCAGATCCCAATCATTAAAATTCTGAGAAGCTGATAATGGTCTGTTCACTGCATCTTCCAAAGCTTGTTTCAATTCTTCTTCATCTATATTTACTTCGGCACTCACTTCTTTCAAAGTTTTATTACCTCCGCAGCTATAATCAATACCTTTTTCTTTAAACACGGCAACTTTCCGCATATCTTTAGCCGCAATCTCGCCTATTGTTTCCCCATTATCTTCTTTAGTACGCTTTGCTATCCTTACCTGCCAGCGAACTGGCCCTTGAGACAGGTATTCCCATGTAAAAATATTTCCACGTTCGCCTAAAAGCTGGTAATACAAAGGTTTCGGGTCATGGTCATTGTCTATAATGAAACTTTCGCCCGCATCAAGCTCATCAAAGTGTTTGAAAATAGTTGGATGTTTGAGCTTTGGCTCTATTTGCGTCACATCCAGAATCTCAACTGTTACCATCGTTTTAATTTTTAATTATTATTTCAGTTTACTACTCTACAAAGAGAGGTATAAAAACAATAAAAGACAAATTTGTCTTTTATTGTTTTATCATATTAAAATCATTTATTAAACAGATTAATTTCAGAGATTAAACCTTCGATATTTACATAGTTGTGTATCTATCCTTCAGTCTCCTTTGTTAAACACTTGTTTATTGAGGAATCGTTTGAGTAGTTCCATCCTTCGTTCATCTTTCGTTAAGAGATGCTTTAGAGATGCTTCATTATAATAACAAAGCTTACTTGTTTAAAGTATTCTGTATTATTTTACAATCTTGACATATTACAAATCAGGTTTGTTTTACTTAATATTTTTCCAATATTAGCTACTTGATCCATTAAACCCGAGATGAATAGCATTAACCCAGATACTTTAAAGACAAAACAACATTTCCAAATTCTTGATGGCTTAAGAGGCATCGCAGCTGTATGTGTTGTAATTTTCCATTTTGCCGAATGCATAATTTTTGACTATAGCAAACTATTTATTGGACATGGGTTTTTAGCAGTCGATTTTTTCTTTTGCCTTTCTGGTTTTGTAATAGCTTATGCTTACGATCAGCGTTTAGAACAAATGGGCATCTGGCATTTTTTGAAAAGGAGATTAATCAGGTTACATCCTTTGGTTATAATAGGAGCTATATTAGGTCTATTAGGCTTTCTCTTTGATCCTTTCTCTATTGCTGCACAAACGTATAGCATTGGCAAAATTGCACTGCTATTTCTGTCGACAGTATTTTTAATCCCCCTTCCTATAATGGAAGATCGCTATTTCAATTTATTTGGATTGAATGCACCAGCCTGGTCTCTCTTCTGGGAATATATTGCCAATATTACATACGTTTTTGTGCTATATAAAATAAACAGAAGATATCTTCCCGCATTGCTCCTCATTTCCGCCATTGGGTTAATTTATGTTGCTTATACTTCTGGCAACCTTGCAGGAGGCTGGAGTGGCGATAATTTCTGGCAAGGCTCTGCCCGTATTTCCTATTCATTTCTAGCAGGATTATTCATCTACAGAAGTAATTGGATTTTAAAAAACAGGTTGGGATTTTTAGGCTTGTCTATATTATTAATTGGTGCATTTATAGCGCCCCACTTTTCTTTCAATTGGTTAACCGAATTATTAATCGTATTAATCTATTTCCCTCTTCTGGTATCGCTGGGAGCGGGGGCCACTATTTCGAAAGGTAAAACCATTTGCAAATTTTTAGGAGATATATCTTATCCATTATATATGACTCACTACTGGGCTCTATGGATTTTTGCCGGTTATTTAAATACCTATAAACCCGATTCTACTCAACTTACTTTTGTTGTTATAGGTGGAGTTATTTTCTTAATACTATTCGCTTATCTGATTATGATTTTATACGATAAACCTGTTAGAAAATACCTCATTAACAGGAAATAAAAAAGAGCCGGCTTTTGCTTAGCCAGCTCTCAAAAGAGTATAGCTTCTCTCTTTTGTTCACCAATTACAGGCCCAAGGAAGGAAATTTTAGATAGGGCTTAAAAGAAAAGAACTTGTACTAAAACTAAACTCGTAATAGAATATCTTTAATGCTGCTGTTTTTACCAAAAACTACTTTCTTTTTTGCTTTTTGGATTAACCCACCATCTACAACTATATTTTTCGATTCTTCCAACTTTAAAAAAGCCTGAGAAGAGGACAACAACATTGGACTTGTAAAAATAATATCACTACAACCTTTAAGTTGAATGGTAGCTTCCGCTTCCATGCCGCCCTTCAAGGCAATATTTCCCATTTGTGCTTCCTGTACATTTTCCAGAATCATTGCAGACCTTGCATCAGGCTCATCGTATTCCAATCGGATGTTATTCAATCTCAAATTTTTGACATTTCTGGCATAAAAACCATATGCAGGCGGACCGAAAGGTTCTTCTTCCCAAACGGTAAAATACTCTCTGGATTTCTGAGGAATATTTTGTTTCTGAGCCAGTTCTTTAGAACCTCCTCCCTGATATTGTACATGTATATCGCTAAAAGTAACATTCTCTATATAATGTCCCTTTAGTGCATTTAAGGTAATGCAACTGTAGTGCTCGCCCGGAAATATATTCAGAGAAAATTTAATATCTGGATGCTCTTGCGGCTTATTAACAACCTGTGCAGTAATCGAACTAAAAATCAGGTTCTTCATATATACTTTATCCTGCGCATTCGTGGAACCACCAAAGCCTATACCAATTGGGCCTGTCACATTCCGCATCACGATATTACTAAATATGAAATTCTCCAGCCTTACATTTCCCGAACTGATTTTAATAGCACAGCCATAAGTGTCGTAAATAATACAATTGGAAATGGTAATGTTCTGCGGATCTCCACTCCCAAATCTAAAAATAGACCAGCGTGTACTGAATGAAGAATTACTGATTGTCACGAATTGATTGCTCCCAAATAAGGCACAGGCATCATCCTGACATCTCACATCACAATTGGTAACGTGAACATATTTACAGCTGTTAAAATGAAAACCGTCGTTATTCCGGTTAACGCGATTATATATAACCACACCATTTATATCTACCTGTTCACATTGTAATATTCTAAAACAGTGATAAGCACTTTTTGTATAAAAGGTATCCTCAAGTCTCAACTGGTTACATTTATAAAATATCAAGAGATGGGGCCTGTCAAAATACCCACCTCCGGTAGAATTTGGTCCGGTGTTATCTCCCTTACCTGTAAAAAACGCCTCTCCATTTCCATCTATTGTCCCGGTGCCGGTTATAGAAACGTTCCTGGCATTGCTAGCATAAAGCATCACAATATTTCCATTCCCGGTTGGAATGCCCTCTCCCGCTGTATAATCTTCCCGCTTCGGACTTCCTTTGAGAACCCCTCCAGCAGACAAATGCAGTGTAACGTAATCTTTCAGACGTATTGTTCCAATGATAAATGTTCCCTCCGGAATTAAGACTATCCCCTCTTTGGCTTCAGCACACTTATCTATTGCCGTTTGTACCGCCACAGTATCTAAAGTTGTACTGTCGCCTTTCGCACCAAAATCTTTTACATTAAAAATTTTTTGCCCCAAAGAACTCAAAGGCTGCTCTTCTTTTCTTGCAGCAAAAACCTCATTTCCTAAAAGTGGCACACCTAATACAGCAGCAGCTGGTACAGATAGCTTTCCTAACCATTTTCTCCTTGTTAAGGTTTCGTTTTGATTTTGGTTAACTGGTTTCATTCTTTCAAGTTTTAATTTTTCATTAGATTGAGAGTAAGGATAGCATAATCTGCAATCGAAGTTCCTCCCGATTCATCATCATATTCAACTTGCGAAAACTTCATTTTCCAAACCATGTTAGTTGCATTTTTTGATTGAATCTCAAAATACTGGCTATTAAAAATTGCAAAACTGTAAAACTCCATATATTTCTTATTTTCTAAGGTCACAATATCATAAGCCGAATTATACCCCTCACCCTCTTTAACATTCAAATAAGCGGTTACGTCACTTTTAAATTGCACAGAAGAAAATGTCCCCTCCCCCGCCAGCTCCTCTTCATGCAGCTTTTGTCCGCTGGCAGAATAATAAACAATTTTGTTAGACGTTAAACTCCAGATCCCCACCAAATCTTTATTGTATTTATACAATTCCGAATCTTTTTTACAAGATATCAAGAGGATAAACGGTAGAAAAAAAAGAATAAGTTTCTTCATCATTGTAATTATCACTTCTATACTATTTTTATTAGATTGACCACTTAACACCTACTTCTTTCGATGATAATGGCTTGTTCTTAATTCTAACACCTGGTTTTGAAGTAATTAATGTATCCTTTTTACTTGCAAATGGTATTTTATACTCCTTCCCATTTATTGTTATTGGGGTTTCCTTCACACCACTGTCAGGCTCTGCGCCGTTATCGTACACCAAATTAGAGCCCAGTATATTAGATTTAAATTTAAAGTTTGCCAAAATTGGATTCTGAGAGGGCGATGTAGCTTGAATTGCATTTTTACCGCTTTTGGTGGAAATAATGTTATGGGTAATTGTATTGTTCTCCGGCAAAAGCATCCTTTGGTCCGCACCTGGATTACCATTGTAACTTCCGCCAATATTAATTCCTGCACCGCCTACATTTAAAAATGTATTATTCACATAAAGCCCATCCTTTACATGTCCGTATCTTGGAACTCTTCCCAAAGGGGTCCCCGCTCTTAATATAGGCTCATATTTATCAGTTAGCGCTTTTTCGATATATTCACCACAAATCAAAATCAAACCGTCGCCATCAACATCTCGCACATAATTATTTACTACGTGGTGGCCCTGTCCCGCCAATCGGATACCATAACTTCCTTTCTCGTTTTCCCCAAAAATGAAATTTTCTTCAATAGTGTTGAAATTTCCGCTTCTGCCAACAATTCCACCTTTTGTAGAAATCACGGTATTGCCTATAACTTTGTTACGGTTAGATTTTAATGAAATAATTTCCATCCCCTCACCATGAGCCCTCTCGAAAAGATTATTTTTGATTGTAAAAAATGCCCCATCATCACCAGTCTCTTCACTTCTGCCATATCCCCATATTCTGAATATCTCTCTGCCATTATCTGGTGTATATGGGATATCTTTAAAATAACAGTATTGAACTGTATTATATCTGGAATTATCCTGATCATTGCCTACTAAAGGTTGCATATTATTCTTGCCTTTAAAAGAGCAATACTGCATTAAATTGTTATTTCCTCTAAACAATACCCAATAGTAACCCGTTGATTTTTGTGAGGGATTAAAATCTACAATAGCTGTATTTTCCAATTTGCAGTAATCAGAATTAAACTGAATTACGCTGCCTTTTTTTAAACTTCCATCTTTAAAAAGTAAGCCTTCCACCACTAAATATGGAGCATCGAAACTTAAAGAAGATTCTCCGGACAACATAACCTTGCCGGCTTGATCAGCTTTCAGCGTAATTGGCTTGGCTTTACTTGCTTTGGAATTGAATAGTATTTTTACATCCTTCCACTCACCCGGTTGCATTAAAATCGCATCACCCGCAACCGCAGAACCAATGGCCTTATTCAGTTCTGAAGCATTTTTTACTTGAATATTTTTAGCAACAACACCACTTGTTAAAAAAAAGAGTATAGCTAATAATTTTCCTGTTTTCATCATAATCTTAATTATTTAGCTATATCCTTGCCTGTTAGTCTCAAAGCCAATTGTGCTTCAAATAAAGATTGTGGTTTTACCACCTTGTTAAACAAAACATTCATTCCCTCATTTTCAAAGGTCACTTTTGTATCTGCCTGGAAACCTACCAAAATTGGATGGGCCATAGTATAGTTCCTTCTTCTTTGCATATCCCAAAAATTGTAATGAAAATCCTTAGATGATTTGTGTATGAAGTTCCAGAAAACCATAAACTGTCCATGGTGAGGATGTCCCGCTTCTGGACCACCCAGGTTGGTAAATATTCCCCCATCAATGTCATCAAGCAAAGTAGCATAAGGCTGCCCTCCGTGACTATCGAAATGCTGATCCCTGTCCATTTGACATTGCGTAACAACAGTTCCGGCAGCACCATATCCCGTTCCAGGCCCATGATGTTGTGCTCCATTGAAACTGCATTTCTTAACTAAAACACCATTACCAGATCTTGCATGAAGCGAAGTATGGCCCTTTTTACCTGTAAATTTTACATTCTCTACAGTAACAGCATATCCCGCTCTAAAAAACAAGCAATCATTCCAGTCCCTAAATTCACAGTTTCTCACCCAACTATTTTTCACATTTTCCATTCCAATCGCTAAATAAGCATTGTCATGAATAGCATTTTTATGATGAACGAACTCTTCCGGATAAGATTTCCAATCTGATGAAAACAAAATATCTTCCACACCGCATTCTTCTAACGCAGAATAATTATATAATTCAAAAGGAGCTGATTTTACTAAAGTAATATCTAAGTGCAACGGATTATGAAAAGTCACTTTATTTCCGTTAACGTTTTTTATAGTATGTATTTCTATGATCTGCATTCCGCCATTAGGCCCAAACAGTCTCGTCCATTGTGGTTTCAAATCCTGAGGAGCAAAGTATTTCCTGGTATATTCCTCGCTTCTATGACGAACGATAACATCTTGACCAGGTTTTAGCTTACTCGCATTATCGACTTCAACAACAAAAGTTTCTCTCGGAGCATCCTTCGTAATGGTTGCTAATTTATCAGATCTATTTGTTTCTGATTTAAAGAGGATAGAGCGGTTATTTACCCACATCTTTGGCTGATGTATTTCAGTTCCACCAATACCTGCGCCACTTCCTTTCAACACAATATTACTCTTTGTAACTCTGATTTGATATCTCTTTAAAGTGTCTCCATTAATAATGAATTTTCCCTTTGGAAAAAACACAACTCCACCACCTGGATTTTCCTCAGCAGCATTAATAGCTTTTTGAATACCTACTTCATCAGAGATATCGTCATTTGGTTTTGCACCAAAATCAACCACATTGAAATATTTACGCTTGCTAACATCGGGAATAGCTTTTTCAGAAAAATGATACCCAGCGAATGAAAAATCAGGCAAGAACGGAACTTTTCCCTCCTTTTTATCCTTAACATAATCAGACCAAAGTGGAACTACAGTTTGTGCCTGAATGATTCCGGCAAAAACCAATTGCATTAATATTGTTGATATAAATCGCATCTTCTAAACTATTTCGTGGCCTTAACTAATTCTTTTTTTATTCCTTTAATCTGATTGTTTTTAGAAACAACATTTGCGGTATTTCCTTCTGTTCTGATAAAAGCTTCGGCGGTAGCTCCGTTTACTTTAAAATTACTGATGTTAGCACCTTTCACATCATTCAATCTTACTACAGATTCTGAACCTTCAGTTTTTGTCAGAGACCAATCTGTTGCAATAACATTCTCACAGTCATCACAAATTAGCGCTGGTCTAACATCATTATTTGCTAAATTAAATTTGATATTTTTCAACACCAATCCTCTTGCGTGTCTAGCCCATACGCCATAGGCTGGGATAGTTGGACCAAAAGTTTTAACCTCTGGATATTGATTAATGGCTTCCGGAACCTCATGTCTTGCATTTTCTTTTGTTCCTTTACCGTCTAAATTAATCTCGATATTCTCCAATGTTAAATTGGTAATATAATGTCCGGGTACACCAGTAATTAAGATACCGGAAGCCGGTGTCAATTGTGCATCTGCTGCAGCATCAGCTTTAACATTTTTAATTACTACATTCTCAAAAGTTCCTGTAGTCTGTTGCGTATCTTGTCCTTTTCTAAAAACGCTCAATCTAGATCCCAGTCTAAATAGCATCGGCGTTTTTACATTTTTCATAACAATATCCGAAATTTCTACATTCCTGATATGAGCACCATCTACAGTCAGTAATTTTATACCGCCATTTTTAGTATCATAGATATAACAATTTGAAATTTTAATATTCTCAAATGGAGCCATAGATTCTGTTCCAAATTTGATAGCTCCCTGGTTACTTTTTAGCTTCATATCAGAAACAACAATATCCTTACAGCCCATTTTACTGGAAGTCGTTTTAAAAACTAAGGCATCATCTCCACTAACCACATCGCAACCTTTTATACGTACTTCTTGACAACCGTCAATACCAATCCCATCATTATGTGCAACGCCTATACTTCTAATGGTCACATTTTCAATATTGATTTTTCTACTTTGAAAATAATGAGAGGTCCAAGCTCCTGCATATTTTAATGTAACATCCTTCACATTAACATTAGTACAACGAACAATACGTAATAAGAATGGTCTTAAGCCCCAACGCTTGCCTTCTGGCCTTGTGTCTGTCAGAATATGTTTTTCTTTTAGCGCAGTACCTTGTCCATCGATAACACCTTCACCTTCAAGACCAATATTTTTTGCATCCACTGCAACAAGCAATGCCCATCCCACATCAATACCTAAACCTTCGGTGAAAGGGTCCAGATTTCTATAATCTTTTAAGTCTGTACTACCTACAAGCTCCGCATTTTTTTCGAAATGCAGCGTTACATTATCTTTTAACTCTACCGTACCTGAAAGAAATCTCCCTGCAGGAAATATAACCTTACCGCCACCATCATTGTTACATTTATCGATGGCCTTTTGTATAAATAGCGTATTAAGTGTTATTCCATCGCCAACTGCTCCGAAATCTTTAATATTATAGTTTCCTGCAAAAGCAAATAAATTTGCCAAAATAATTCCAAGTGTAAGTACACTGCTTTTCTTAATGTTCATTTCTTTTATTTTATTATTTAGCCATTTCGCCAACATTCATCTCTTCGGTCGCAGTGAAATTATTTACTGCTATTTTGCCCTCTATTGTAAGTTTTATTACAGTAGCGATCTTATTTATCGGTTGTTGTGGTAAATTTTTTATAGTTGATTGATTGATTTCCAATTTGGTCTTCGATGCGCCTAACAATTCGACCGACTTAATTTTATTTTTAATAGTTGGGATAGTCAACTCTCCATTTGACGGCCAATCGAAAACTGTAAGGTAAAGTATGGTTTGATTATCTGTATTTTTCATAGTGGACCTACCCCATGAAAGAGATTGAAAGGGTCCCGCATGAGTAGCATAAATCGCCTGACTATTAATCTTCATCCAATCTCCAATTTCTTTTAAGCGATTTATACTTTCTAACGGAATCTCACCGTCTGCCTTAGGACCAATATTCAACAAGTAATTTCCGCCTTTAGAAGCTATGTCAACCAGATTTCTAATTAAAGTTTCTGTCGATTTCCAATTCTGATCGAAGCTTTTGTATCCCCAGGTATCATTCATGGTCATACAGGTTTCCCAATCTGTTCCATCCAGTTCTTTCAATGTAGGGATCCTCTGTTCAGGAGTCTTGGTATCTCCCTGAAATGCTCCCTCCATCAACCTATTATTTGTAATGATATTAGGCTGAAGCTTTAACAAATCGTTCATTTTTCCAGCTGTAACGGCATCCATCCCTCTGGGTGTATCCCACCATAAAACAGCAATATCTCCGTATTTAGTTAGTATCTCTTTGATTTGAGGTATCGCTATCCCGTCAACATACTCATTGAAAGTTTTACTCAGTTGAAGAGAATCCCAGTGTCCATCATTAGCTTTGGTAAACTCATCCATTTTTGCAGCATTAGGCATTTTATCGTAACCTCGATTAGCAGCTCTCCAATAAGCCGCTCCACCAGGGTGAACCCAATCCTGATTTTGGGAATAATATAATCCTAATTTTACGCCATATTTCCTGCAAGCCTCTGCTAACGGCGCGATCAAATCTTTTTTGTATGGCGTAGCATCAACAATATCCCAGTCGGTTACTTTTGAGTCAAACAAAGCAAATCCGTCATGATGTTTTGCTGTGATGATGATATATTTCATCCCAGCATCCTTTGCCAACTTCACCCAAGCATCTGCATCATATTTTACCGGATTAAAACCTTTTGCATATTCTTTATAATCCTTTACCGGAATTTTAGCAAAATTCATAATCCATTCACCAATCCCTTTTATCTGATGTCCATTATAGTTTCCAGCAGGGACAGCATAAACACCCCAATGAATAAACATCCCGAACCTTGCTTCCCGCCACCAGTGCATGCGATCGCCTTTACTTTTGTCCGTTTGTCCAAAAGAATGCAAACCAAAGATTATCAATACAAAAAAACTTAAAACTCTTTTCACTCCTATATCAAATAAATTAAACATCTTACTTTATGCAAGGAGGTGATTTTTATTCATAAAAGACTTAGTTATTTTTGCAATTCATTATGCTTTATAAGCATTTTTCTCTTTCCAGCACAAACTAAATATATTCCTCAACAGGGAAAAAACCATAGCTGTCCGTAGAGTTAAGCATAGCGTCTCTACGGATTTTCAAATAAACAGGAGTTTGAAACTCCTTTGTCTTATTCATATTTCTTAACCACATTGGGTACAGTAGTTTTAAGCTGATAACGAGTCGGAGACCCTTTGCTATTTAACAATCCGTAGCCTCCTCTTTCCTTTCACACAAGACTACGGACAGGATAGGACTTTCTGGCACCAGTACGTACCCTTAGACAATTACCTTACTTCTCATCGACTTCGGACTACGGTCTTCCGTCTTTATCCCCATAGCTGTCCGTAGAGTTAAGCATAGCGTCTCTACGGATTTTCAAATAAACAGGAGTTTAAAACTCCTTTGTCTTATTCATATTGCTTAACCACATTGGGTACAGTAGTTTTAAACTGATAACGAGGCTGTCCAAAAAGGTTATCGAATACTAAAAAACACGTCATTGCGAGGAAGTATGACGAAGCAATCTGCGTTTTTGACATCATTAGATTGCTTCGTTACCTCGCAATGACGATGATGTTTGGCTTTTTAGACAGCCGCTTTGCTATTTAACAATCCGTAGTCTCCTCTTTCCTTTCCTTTCACACAAGACTACGGACAGGATAGGACTTTCTGGCACCAGTAATATATAATCTTTTAGACAATCATCTCCCCATAGCTGTCCGTAGAGTTAAGCATAGCGTCTCTACGGATTTTCAAATAAACAGGAGTTTGAAACTCCTTTGTCTTATTCATATTTCTTAACCACATTGGGTACAGTAGTTTTAAGCTGATAACGAGTCGGAGACTCTTTGCTATTTAACAATCCGTAGTCCCCTCTTTCCTTTCCTTTCACACAAGACTAAGGACAGGATAGGACTTTCTGGCACCAGTAATATATAATCTTTTAGACAATCATCTCCCCATAGCTGTCCGTAGAGTTAAGCATAGCGTCTCTACGGATTTTCAAATAAACAGGAGTTTAAAACTCCTTTGTCTTATTCATATTTCTTAACCACATTGGGTACAGTAGTTTTAAGCTGATAACGAGTCGGAGACTCTTTGCTATTTAACAATCCGTAGTCTCCTCTTTCTTTTCCTTTCACACAAGACTAAGGACAGGGTAGGCTAGCACCAGTACGTACCCTTAGACAATTACCTTACTTCTCATCGACTTCGGACTACGGTCTTCCGTCTTTATCCAATTTATACGGGGTTCCTTTCCATCTCTCACTATAATATACCGCATTTTTTACGCTAATATTATCCGAATCTTTTTCACCAATTAACTCTTTACTGTCCTTCCCTTTCATCATTTCAACATCCGTTATTTTAGCTCCTTTTACATCGTCAAAAAACAAGACATATCTATCGTCATTAGCTTCAAAATTGAAAGAGCTATTTTTGATCTCGACATTTTTTGCATGACGAGCCCACAGCCCATAAGATGGTTGCACTCCTAAATTAGACACATTGTATTGCCCAACTCCAAGCTCTTGTGGTATTCTCTCTCTATCCGACGCAGGATTCCCTCCTTTGTATAAAATATGAACATCATTAAAACTAATATTCTGGATATAACCAGTATGCTCACCATTAGGAAGTTTAAAGCCTAAACCACCCTCTACGGTAGAATTATCTGGCAAAGCATATCCTGCTACTATTGCTGTTGCTTTTCTTTGCTTTCCGTCATAGGCTTTCCATCTTACCGTTGCATTTCCAAAAGAACTTCCTCCATAAACCTCAGTAATATCCACACCATTTAAAATGATATTTTCTACCTTCCCTATATTCACATTATTTACGAGCAGCTCGTCATGCTTCACTCCATTTTCCTCAAACTTATGTCTACTTACAGTTGCACCTAATATTCTTGCCCTGTTTGATATGGAGATGAAGAAAGGGGTAGTTGTTCTTCTCATTTGTGAACGAGAGTGTAAGATTCCTGTATGACCGCAATTCAAGTGAATATCTTTTATATGAGCGCCATCGTTAGTAGAAATTGAAAAACCAGCCTTATTTGCCCCTAATACAAAAATATTATCTACACATGCATCCATTATATCATCTGCAGTTTCAGAACCGATTTGGAACAAGTTACAGTTTGTATCTCCAATTATATTTCTTACTCTAAATTTCTTTGCAGACCTGGTAAATCCTAAAGAACAGTCAGAACCTGGTTTTACAATATCATCAGAGCTTACCTTACAATAAATATTTGTAGCCGTAACATCGTTACAAGCCATAAAATCGTAAATATCACGTACGTTAGATGTATTGTATTTTCCAAAATAGGTATTATGTACAAAAATATGATCTGTTCCGGTAGCCAATAACACGAAATGTCCGCCTCGATCAATATCCAACATATTTTCTACATCGAAATCTTTCGCTCCGTTTGCTTGTATATAATATGGTTGATCTTTACCCTCGTCATACCACAAATCTTCTTTGCGTTCTATTCCGCCAATTTCTATGTTTGTACAAAGCTTTAAAGCAAACATTTTATCAGCCCGGTTATTTGCATCATTGTTCATCACTTTATCACTGGTCACTAGATTTCCATCTCCAGTAATTCGCCCGTTTCCAATGATTTTAATGTTATCTTCTCTTTCCGCAAAAAACATCGCATTTTTAAAATAAGTATGCCCTACGTCCTGCTTTGTTAGCCAATTTTCAGGATTTTCGTATGGTCCTTTATCCGTAGGTGACAAGCCTGACCTGTATTTTCTGTCGCTAAACCAGGTTAGTTCCGGAGAATCGGCCCCTTTTATAGCTTTGATAGTGGCCCCCTTTGCTACATACAACCAAACATTACTTTTAAGCTGTACCGTTCTAACCAAAAAAGTTCCCTTATCGAAAAGTAAAATCCCACCGCCATTCTTACTAACTTTAGCGATAACTTCATTTATTTTATCTGTATCATCTGCAATACCGTCACCTTTTACACCAAAGATTTTCACATCTTGTTTTCCAGCGAAATGCGATATTATTTTAGAAACAGGCTTCTTTGCTGCATTAAATAACTGAAACTGATATGGCTTTCCCTCAATTAAGTCCAGAACTTTAGTTTTTCCATTAGCTTCGGTTGTTTTAGATACACTCCAGGTCTTTCCTTTGTCTAATGATTGATAAACCCGAAGCCCTTTTTGTGACGAGGTCCAATCTAGTTGTAGTGTTTTGCTATTCTGCTGGCTGAATGGAGTATTGTCTATAACTTTCCGAAAATCAGCTATAGTATTTACAACTTGTATTGTTGCTGTTTCCGAACCTTCTCCAGAACTAGCAAGCTTTTCTGGTTCTGTAATAAAATACCTTGATTTGAAAATGTAATTTCCAATTTTGGTAGCAGTAACATTTTTAAATTTCAATTGTACATCTATCCCATTATCCGGTCTTAAATCCAAAGCATCTAATCTTATCAGCTTAGAGCCATCTCCTCGCGTTGCTACTTCAGAAATTCCTACTTTACTATATGAATAATTTGTTCCTACACGACCAATAGACTGTTTATCTAAATTTGCCAATTGTACTTCTCCCCTGCCAATAATATTAACGTAGATATCCTCAACTTTTACTGGTATTTCTTTAGGTATAATCAATTCGAAACTTGCATTAGGACTTCGTTGGCCGGCTTTAAAATTTAAAACAATCTCTTGCTTTTCGGATTGCGTAATTTGAGGATTTACTATGGTTAGCTTTCCGTTTAACGCTCCACTCTCTAATCTAACTACTAGCTTTTTACCGTTCGAGAAATGCACCACATCTCCTTCTTCTACCAAATCCTGTTCAGATTTTTGCTGTCCTGCTTTAAAGATTGCAATACTTTCTGTAGGCTTAATTCCCTGCCTTAATTGTTCAGACAATTGCTTTACGCTGGGAATAGTTGAAATTAGTCCTTGTCCTTCCGGAGTATCTACGGAATAGGAATAAGTAGATCCTTTATTGACTATTAACTCCTTATCTTTTAAATACCTGACACTAGGGCCTAATTCACCAGAAAAACTGCTTATGGCCTTCGCTGGATTACAGAGAATACCCCAAATACCTCCGACTAAAACTAAAGTAAGAAATCTGCTTTTGTTAAATTTGGATAACATACGAACTAAATTGATTTTCAGATTTTAAAATAAAAGAAACCCCGTTATTTTAATCGGGGTTTAAGATAATACGGATTTTGGAAGAAAAATTAAACGGTATAAGCCTACTATTCTCAAATATTGCCTACCATGGTTCGCCCGAAAACTCACGATCTCCACTATCTATCTTCAATTTTACCCATTCGGGTACAATGTCGACTATATTCAACGGCTTAAAGTTTGCTGTTTGCTGTACGCCACTTTTTATATTCGAATCTGTTGGTCTGTAAATACCCGTCCCATCTGCTTTCATAGCAACACTTGTGATATATTGAAGGCCTGACGGAAGGATTGCAGGAACGATCTTATTTTTACCGGCCACAACGTTATCAGTATAACTAAAAAGATTTCCAGTTATTATTTCACCTTCTATTTCCATAGAATTTCCGCTACCCGCAGAGCTAACTATTAAATTATTCTTAAAAACCCCTCCAGGAGGCAATGTTTTGGGTGGAGTTTGTCCGGTGTTTCTACTAGCGCCCAATCTTATGCCTTTGTCGCAGTTATATACCGTATTATACTCTATAAGAGCGTCCTTTACCTGGTCGTATTGATTAAGATCATGTGGAACTTCATTACCGTATTCTACCTGGATCGCCTGAGCTCCGGATGGCAAATTATAGAAATAATTATTTCTTACAGTATGCCTTTCTCCAATTACCCTAATTCCATTGCATCTACTGCTTGGTGTCCCTTTGGTATTGATAAAGAAATTACCTTCAACCAGACAATCATGCCCATGTCTCAGCGTAAGTGCACCATCCGAATTCAAGAAAGTATTATTACGGTAGGTATTATGTCCGCATTTACTTGACACAATTTCCGCCTCACCGTCACAACGTTCAAAGACACAGTTCTCTAAAGTTGTATAACTTGAAGAAAGCGATTGCCCGCTCGTACTGATTCTAACGGTCTCGAATCCATTCCCTGAGCCTGGGTCTTTAAAATAGCCAAAATACACATGATGAATAAGATGATCATTCCGCGCTGAGGTCTCTCTTACCACTTCCAACATCATACCCGCAGTATTTTTCTGTCTTAAAACACAGTTACCTACTTCATTCTTCGTACCACGTATAGTAACAAGTCGAGTATCTCCCCCTCCAAGATTCCAGCCAACGATAGCACTATTTATAAATCTGCAAAAACTGGAAGATTGACCAAATGAAATTGGATGGGTGCTGGTTCCTTTTGAAAAATAAAACCCATCAACTGTAATATATTTTCCATTAATATTCCATTTGCTGTCTCCTTGCAAAATTACTCCACCTCGAGTTTCAGGCACTATAACTATTGGTTTCGCTTCTGCCCCACTATTAGCTATCGTGAGACTTCCAGTATATGTCCCATTTTTTAATTGAATAACATCACCGGCTTTCGCTACAGCTACAGCACTGGCAAAGCTTTCCCAATTCGAACAAAATATTAAATTCCCCCCGGCAGGTATTAAATCTTTATTCACCAAAACGTTATCTAAAGATGCCTTGATTTTTTTGGTAGATGAAAAGGTATTACTCCCCGCACTACAAGTAACCTTAAAAACATGTTCTTTTTCGTCTTTAAATACGTATTCAATTGCTCCTTCAGTATTTGCTGGAACGTTGATATTGTCAACACTCCATACAATTCGATCGGCCTTATCGGAGTAAATGGGAATAAAACTCACAGACTCCCCTATTCTTGGCATTTCATTACTGACTCTTATTTCAATTTTTTCAGCGTATTTTATTACTGGCTCTTCTTTAGCAGAAGTATTTTTTTTACATGCTGAAAAAACGATAATTGGAATCAAAAAAGTTATTATTAAAAGACTTCCTGAAAGATACTTTTTAATATTCATAGTCGAATTCCTTACTCATTATAAATAGTTTGAGTCAACAATACAGAAGCTATCTTCCGTTGTTGACTCAAAACTTTAGTATTATTTTACTTATGGTCTGTTATATAACTCAAACTCGGAAACGTTGATATTGGTGCTTTCTTTATCCAAATTCAAACTAACTTTTACAAACCTCGCAGTTGTAGAATTGAAAGTAATTTCATTCTCAGCATTAGGTTTCGTAAACTGACTATAAACCCTTGTCCATTTTGTACTTGATGTTATACTACTTTCTGATGTAACCATTATTTCAAAGAAAGGAATGTTACCCGCTGCTTTAGGGATATATAGACCTGCCGTATTGAAAGTTTTAGCAGAACCTAGATCCACATAAAACCAAACATTTAAGTCAGCCCTTTCGCTACTACTAGGTTGCCATTTAGGTGAAGGATCTCCTTTCCGATCTCCATCTGTAATAGCAGAACCGCTGGAACTGCTAACAGTTACTGGCCTACCTAGAGCAAGATTCTCCTCCAATGGCGGTGGTGGAGGCAATTTATAGTATCCTATTGCACTTTTTGAAATTGACGTATATTCCGTGTAAAACGTGTCAATAGCATTTGGTTCTGGCAAATATGCTGTTCTATAACTAAAACCTGTACCTTCTTTATAATTAAAAACTGTATCTCTATCCTGCCAAATCATTGGCCTTCTCGGATCAATAGGATTACTAACCTTTGTTATCCTTTTAGTTCTCGCTATACCCGATACATCAATATATTGAAGATCGATTTTAACCGCTTGCTGAGATATACCATACCAAGGGATATAAAGATTACTTTTCTTGTTAATAGTATCTAAGAGAGGTACATCTAAGGGTCTGTTACTTATTGTTCCCTGAAAAACAGAACCGTAAACTTCTGCAATAATTTGGGAAGATATAGATGAATGCCCATTTTTATCGTACATAACTACTGAAAAAGTGTAGACACCTTCTTTCAATCTATCTATAAGAGTAATAACTGAGTCAGTTGTAGCGCCACGTACAATATCTATTGTAACAGAATCCTTACCCGCGGCACGTTGATTTGGCAGGGTTGGTTCGCCTTCTATGTGAACTGGATTTATCCAAAACACCTTGGCTTTCACTATTTTTGGATCTGAGATAATATACCATTTCAGCTCCATACGATTAATCCCAGGATGTGCGACCAATCCTTCGGCTTTTCCATTATAAACGATTTCGCCTCCTTCTAGAAAATCCTCATAAATTCCATCCATTTTTTGGCAAGATCCGAAGAGGACTCCAACCACCATTAATGCGATGAGATTTTTTAAATAATTTTTTATATTCATAACTAAATATTTATTATTAGCATTTATTTAACTTTCTGGCCCCAAAATCTCAATTCTGACATATGTAGGAAACCTAGCGCTCCGTTAATAGATGCCCAGTTATCAATATGTTTCCATGCGATATATCTGTATGCTTCTGTTTCAAGAGGTAGTTCATACTCGTGTCCAGCTCTCGCAATTTCCACATCATCATTGGTAACTTGCCCTATAGGAAGACCTGACGGCTTTTGCATAATTCGGTGATCTATCATCACCCAGCTATTCACATCAGAAGGCGTGTTAGTTGCCCAAATCTCCCATTCGTGTGGATTTCCATGACTATAAAAGTAAGTTGAGTTATCGTCATGCATCCTTTGCCAAAGCTTATAACGACTTAAACGTACTTTTTGACCAAAATCCATAGCGAACCATGCAGGAAGAGGATTCTTTTCATTAGAATGGAAACCATTATTCCCTATTGTATTGTCAAATAAAGCTGTAAAAGGCCATGAGCTAAGATTTCCAGGTTCCGCTACCGGCGATCCGTCTACAGGAAGTGGTCTTATCTGAGGTACTGGGAATTTTTGTCTCATATATGTTGGTGCACCCAATTGCTCTTCATATACTGGCGTAAGGTTCATAGCAAGCGTATCTGTGATATTATCCCAGGTGTCCTTAACAAAAAAACCAAACTTTCTTTCCACTGCCTCAAGCCCTCTTACAGAAAATCCTCCTTCTGGTAAAGCAGTGTAATGGGCATCTACATCTTTCCATTCACTCAAAGTTTCGTCCCAAGCAACAATGCCTATTATTATATTATATGGCCTTTCGCCTGTAGACGTTTTGTTTTCAAATTTAATATTCATCCCCCCGAAAGACTCCTTAATATCCAAAGATTCCAATACATCGTAAATTGGTGGAGCTAAAGGATTAATGGTAACGGATACCGGTTCTGAAGCTTCTTCTGACCTGCTTACAGCATATAGCTTCACTTCCCTTGGATTTGTATCGCCCAAACCTTCAACTACAACATCTCTTTTATAAAATGATGATTTTGATTCAACCATTTTCCCTTTACGCTCATACACCGCCTTGACGTACAACAAGTTGACATCATCAGGTAAAGTATAACTTATAACTGCCCCACCTGGAACATTTTCCACAATGGCATTCTTAATAGAGGCAGGAGCACCTGTTTTGCCATAAATAGGCTTCATGAACTCCTCTTTACAGGATTGCAGGGATAACAAACCTGTAAAAAGAACCAAAAGTATAATTATATTTCTTTTCATCTTATTCTGTTTTAAAATGTTATTACCATCCAACATTTTGAACCAAATTTCTATTTGTCTGCATTTCTTTTGTCTCAATCGGCCACAAATACTCTTTCATGGTAAAATGCTGATTAAACAATAATACTGGCCTATAATAGGAATTTGCACTTTTTTGAGTAATATCCCAACCTCGTATAGGCTGATTTAGCTCTCTATGTGCTTCTTTCCATCTTTTTAAATCCCAGAAACGTTGTCCTTCAAATGCCAATTCTACACTTCTCTCTTGGTGGATAATTTTTCTCAGGTTTTCTTTTGATCTATAGTATCCAATTTGTTTAGAAAAGGGTCCATCCCAAGAATCTTCTACCGTTGGAATACCTGCTCTTACCCTTACCGCGTTAAGATACCCTACCGTTTCCGACGTATATCCATTGACTTCATTCAAGGCTTCGGCACATAAAAGATATAAATCAGATAAACGTATCTCAGGCCATGGATACTTCACAATATTGTTGGTGATATTCCCATCTGCAGCAACTGCTGTTTCTAAATTAACTAACTTTTTAATCCAGTAACCTGTAATCGAATAATTACTTATACCCTGTCTTGCAGAAATTTCAGAGCTTCTTCCTCTTATAAAACCTAAAGGCTTAGTTACATTGTAATTATCTACCCAATTTCCAAACCAAATTCCACGATCAAAACCCAAACTGGCATAAAAGCGAGGTTCTCTGTCGAAATGTAATTTAACCGTATTGGAATCCAATTCAACATAGTAACGATCTGCCTCCTTTGACACCCTCAATCCATAACGATCGTCATAATCCCAGCTTTTATCTTCTGTAATTGGCAAACCATTTCTTGTGTAAAATGTCTCTGCCATTTTTAAAGTAGGAGCAAGTAAACCTTTTGGCCCGCTGCCACTTGTTGCTCCTGTTTTTATAATTCCCATAGACCAGCGCTGCATATTCACATCTGCCATACTGTTGGTATTTGCCCAAATAACTTCAGTATTTCCTTCGCTGGTAAATGCGGTACGCAATTTCAATTGTGTTCCAATAGTATCGTTGATCACATAGGTTGCCAATCCTTTAGTTTCATTAAGTGCATACCCAAATGAATGACAATAATCAATAGCTGTTTTACAAGCTTCTGCTGCTACTTCCCATTTTTTTTGATCATAAACAGGATTAAATAAATTTACTCCCCTTTTATCTTTTAAGCCAGCGTATTCCGGATTACCGTTAAACAATGGGCTTGCGGCGGTAACTAATACCTTTGCTTTCAATGCTAAAACTATAGGTTTAGTTATTCTACCTAATTCCGATTGTTCCGCCCCGCCAAGTGTCTCTGGCAAATTAGGATCCTCATACACTTCGTCCAATAATTGAACGATATACGCTACCACATCATCAACTGGTTCCCTATAAACCTTCACTTCTTCTGGAGAAGCAGAAATTGGCAAATTTTCTTTAATAATAGGGATAGGTCCATACATACGCATTAAATAAAAATGGTAATATGCTTTTAAAAATTTCGCTTCCGCTTTCCATCGACCTTTTTCCCATCCATCCATTTCCGTTACTTTATCGATATTTTCAATGAAGATGTTGCAATCGCGGATTCCCTGAAAAAGAGGTTTACCGCCGCGAGAACCGCTCCAAAAATTCCCATAAGGACTGGAAACATTTTGTAGTCCTAAAGCTATATTGTAAAAGTTTGTGCTTACATCCATAGGTGGATTAGCATACCATATTTCATCAGCGGCTGTGAAACCGGGATTAGTGTTAAAATGCCCATTAGCCGGCATATAAGAATAGCAAGTAAAAAGGAATTTTTCTGCAGATGCTCGTAAATTAAAAGCATATTCAATTGTAGCAATATTGTCGGGAACTACATCCAAAAACTTATTACAAGAGCCAAGTAAACCTGTAACTGCTATTAATATTAATAATTTAATCTTTTTCATTATAATCTCGTTTATATTCCTACCTGTAAACCAAAATTAATTACTCTTTGTACAGGATATCCCAAGCCATTTCCTCCCATCTCAATATCCCAAAGCTTAAATTTGCTAAAGGTAAATATATTGCTTCCTGTCGCATACAATCTGAGATTGCTTAACTTAGCTCGCTGGGATAATTTTTGTGGAAAAGTATAACCTAATTCAATTTGCTTTATTCTTAGAAAAGACCCATTACGCATAAACCAAGTACTGGTTTGTAGATTATTTGCATTTTCGGAAAGCGTAGGACTTAAACGTGGCCATAAAGCGTATAAATCTCTGTTTTGTTCAGACCAGTGATTATCTGCATAAGCTTTTAACAATTGATTTTGAAGTTTATAACCCGCTAATTCACTACTATTTTTCCTGTATTCCACAAATGGTGCTGTAGCACTCGCATCTATCCAAAAGGACGAACGGGCAGACCCCTGAAAGAATGCATTGGCATCAAAACCTTTATAGCTGATTGAAAAACCAAATCCATAGATAATTTCCGGACGGGTAGGATATCCAAGTGGCACCTTATCAAAATCATTGATAATACCATCGCCATTTATATCTTTGTATTTGATATCTCCCCCCATCGTATTTGAAAAATTCTGAATTGGAGAGTTCCTAACCTCTTCATCGTCAACAAATAAACGCTCAGCTATATATCCCCATGTTTGAGAAGTAGAATGCCCCACTTTATACTCCCATGGATAATCTTTTACTTGCTCTTCGTAGGCTTGATATTTATTACGAGCATAAGTAAAATTTCCTCTAACTCCTATGTATAAATTCTTACTAACTGCGTTGTTGTAATCTAATTGCAGCTCATAAGATTTAGATTTAGCTTCGCCAACATTTGCTTTTGGCAAATTCCCCTGTAAACCCATTGTTTTAGGGATTGAAGCTCTGTCCATAAGAATATTTGATCTATGTTCAGTAAAATACTCTGCAATAATATCGAGTTTGCTCCATAAACCCAGCTCTAAACCAAATGTTGAGTTCTTGGCAGTTTCCCAAGTAACATTAGGATTTGCATAACGACTAATAGAAATACCTGGTCTTGAATATCCACCCCTAGAACCAAAACTAGCTCCCATACCTCCATTACTCATGTTTACTTCAGACAGATAAAAAAATCTTTCATCTTTATCGCCAATGGCATCGTTTCCAACCAAACCATAATTACCTCTAACTTTAAGTTTAGAAACAGTTGCTCTGTAAGGCTCAAAAAACTTTTCGTTTGAAATTTGCCACGCTAAACCTGCTGAAGGAAAGAAACCCCAACGCTCTGTTTTATAAAATCTTTCAGAACCATTATATCCGAAATTAAACTCTGCAAAATATCGATTATCATAACCATAGGTTGCTCTTCCTGATACTCCTAGATTTCGGGCAGCCAAGGACTCCTGTAAGCCTCCGGCATTACCATCAAGCTTAGAACTCAACAAGGAAACAAGCGTTCCACCTACAGTATGCTTCTTTTCGAAAGTGCGGTTATAGTTCAGCACCGACTGCATATACAATACTGAGGAAACAGTTTTATCTCCTTCATTAAAATCAAGATAATCGGTCCCGGTATCTGGATTTAAAGGATTTAATCGATAGGAATTCGTAAGTTTATCATAACTTCCAGCGGTATAAAAGAATGGCTTGTAAGATCTTCTCAAATCAAAGAAAGACTCACGATTGACATTCCCCATCATGTTAAAATTCAGTCCCTGAGTCACAAAAGGCAAATCCTGCTTCCACTCTAACTGCGCAACCATTAATGCCCTAGCTGATTCTTTATAACCTTTCACCATATCAGCGTAAGGATTCAAGTAATTTCCTGATTCTAGATTACCAAACATAATATGCTTCTCGGTTCCACCAACTCCAGGTTCATAAGGATAATACGGAAGAAACTGTACAGGACTAGAACGCATAATCTTGCGATAAATACCTTCACCTCCGTCTAATGGCCCATTATAGTCTTCAAAATTTCCATTCAAACGAATATTAAAGGAGCTTGTTTTTGTAAGATTCAATCCGATATTAGAACGCAGATTGTATTTCTTCAAATCAATATTATTATTAAAATTATTACGGCTATCTACTTTTAAAATACCATTATCCTGATTGATAGCCCCTGACACATAATATGAAGCAACCTTACCACCACCACTTAGGTTTAGATTCAAACGCTGGTTCATTGTAGAATTCTTCAATAATTCTTCTTGCCAGTCAACCGCTGGGAAAACTGTAGGATTTACCCCTGCAATAGTATTATCTACTTTACTTCTTGAATAAGGTGTTGCTTCATTAGGCTTCCGTGTAATATAGGACTCGTTATGCAACTTCATATAAGTAATTGGGTCAGCCAGTTCGATATTCCTTGTAGCTGATGAAATAGAATTCTCATAACGAACATTTACTTTTGGCTTACCTTCTTTACCTTGTTTAGTAGTTATCAAAATAACACCATTAGCACCTCTAGCTCCATATAGAGCATTTGCAGATGCGTCTTTTAAAATGGAAAAGCTCTCAATATCATCTAAAGTCAATTGAGCCATATCTTTAACTTGATACTCCATTCCATCAATTAAAATCAAAGGATCCTTTTTGTAACCAAACGTCGTAGCTCCACGAATAAAGAATTCTGCATTGTCCATCCCTGGTTCTCCAGATCTTTGATATGCTATCACTCCGGAAAGTCGTCCTGCTAATGCAGTTGTAAGGTTACTGGAGGGAACTTTAAGTTCGGCCGGATTAATAGTAGTAATCGACCCTATCACAGATTCTTTCTTCTGAGTTCCAAATGCAACTACTACGGCTTCATCCAACATTTGCGATGACTCTTCCATGGTCATATTGATCACGCTCTTTCCTTTGGTGGAGACCTCTTTAGAAGTATAACCTACCATAGAAAAGACAATTACAGAACCATCCGGAACCTCTAGAACATATTTACCATTAAGATCTGTTGTGGTTCCAATTTTGGGATTATTCTTCACAGAAACCGCTACTCCCGGCATGGGCCCGATAGTATCGGAAACTGTTCCTCTAATCTCCTTTTTCCCTTCTTGGAAGAATCTTGTAGAATTGGGTTTCTCTGCTTGACTTTCTGCTCTAGCAGCACTGGTGAGAGCTAGAACTAATCCTATTAGAAAAAACATCCATCTACTTTGCTTAAGTAATGAATTAAACATAATTTGTTGTTGTTTTTGTTATTATTTAGATTTTATTTGAGCTTTCCAATCAAAACATTTTCATCCTGCAATCAAATAGTACGGTTTATAAAAGCAGTAATGGTTTATATCTGTAGCTAAAATAGAGCTTATACTAATGTGCCAATTCTGTTGTATTAGCTTTTTATTAAGTCATTTTACCTTATTAGTACTGGTTATACAAATTGTTGGATTGCTACCACAAATTTTTGTTTGATCATTACCTTTCGAAAGTTCTCCAAGCATCCTTAGAGTTTAGTACAGCGATCTAAGGATTTAATAAATGAAACGGAGTCTCAGACTCCGATGTATTGCTTGATCTGTAGAGCCCCTTCGGAACTCTACAGACAAGAAAGGCGATTCCCAAAACGCTTTCGGGTGAGCTGAGAAATACCTAACATTTAGCACTGATAAAGAAAAGGCAATCGGGTATGTTATTATCCCTGCTGAAAGATCCTCACTCAGACAAAAAGCGCTTCCTTTGCAAAAACATTCTCGGCAGAGAAGAGGCTCTTTAAGCCGGAACCACCTTATTTATTACAGAGACATATTAGTGAGATAATAGAGGGTTTGTAGAGGGTTCATAGAGGTAAAGCTCTATAAAATCACTATTTTAACTTTCTTTTATTTATATGTTGAGTATTGTTATTGAGTATCCTTATGGTACGAAAGTGGAACTTTGGTACCATAAGGTAGAAAGCAGTCGGGTCGTTTGTCCTTTCTAAAAGATAACTACCCAGACGATAGCATAATATGCAGCCGATCCGTCCGGAGTGCTTAGCGACAACGTCACTCTAAATTGCTTAATAAACCGGAGTTTGTAATTCCATTCCATAATTTATAAAGCTTGTTCTTTGTTTCAACTCTAAAAGTATTCTATCTGAACGACACGAGCTCTAGCTGAAAGCATTCGGGGAATCCCTCTTCAAGTTCCTTAACGAAACAACCACAAAACGCTGACTCTCAAAGATTAAAATCCGTCTGCAATTGTGTATTTTTTTTAAACTTTCTACAGTTTGCCTACTTACGGTTAAACAAAAAAGGGCGAGCCAATTAATCAGCTCACCCTTTCTATGTAATCATTTAATTTCTATTTAGTCATGGCAGTAAATGTCACTTTTCCAACGGTGTTTACTTTACCCTTTACAGCTGCCGATATAGATCCTTTTACCTTGCCACTTTTATCTTTTTCCACCCTTATCGTTCTCCAGGAAAAGTCTCCTTTTTCATAATTGAATGTTTCACCATCATCATCATACAATTTAAATTCTCCTGGTTTATTGCCATAATAGCGAATTTCCAGATCCACTTTCTGGTTTGATTTTGGAGAGTTTAATAAAGCAGGCATCATAGGTACAATTCCTCCATCTCTAACATAAACCGGAATTTTATCTAATCCTGGAGTAACATCTAATACTTCTCCGTCACCAGCATACTCTCCTGTATAGAAATCATACCACTTACCTTTTGGCAAAACAACTTTTCTAGATTTTTCACCAGCAAACATTGGAGCCACTAAAAGATCGTCCCCCGCCATATATTGATCCTTAATCTCTTTAGAAGCTGCCTCTGCGTAAGGGTTCTCTTCTAAATTCACCTTGTTTAACTTTTCTACCTTAGCATCTTGTCTAAATCCTTCTTCCAATCCCATTCCTCTAAAAGGCGGCATACCTTCGAAATGATACCTCGCAAAAGCTGAATACCAATAAGGCATCATCTGCATTCTCAACAAAGCAAACTTTTTCACATCTGCCTCAACTTCCGGATAAGACCACGGCTTTGTTCCGCTAGCCCAGGCATTAATCATTGCCATTGGAGAAAAGACATTGGATTGGAATCTTCTTAACCACTCTTCCCCACTCTTTGAAGCTCTTACTTCTGGAGTCCATAAAACACCTGCAAAACCACTATTGATTAAAGCAGTAATAAAATCCTGGTGATTGTAATAGTCATTATAAATTACATAAGGGAACGACGTTCCTCCGCCATTAGATGCTCTTACTAAACCAAAAGTCCTTTCATTTCGTTGTTTATAAAGCTCGGCACTATATCTTTGAACCAATAAGCCGTAAGTTTGCCTCATTTGCTCTGCGCTCAAACCAGACGGGAATTTTGCAGCATCTGGCCATAAATAATAATCATAGCCATCGACTTCGTCAATTTTATAGCCACTAACGCCTCTTTCTATCTGATCTTTTAATAGTTGATTGAAGAAAGGTTTTCTGGCTTCGGCCATCGTAAAATCGGGAACCAAACCTAACCAAACTGTATGTGAACCGGTATATGGTTTAATTTCCTTATAAAATGGCGCATCGGGTGAAATATATGGATTGATCCATAAATTCAGACGAATCCCCTGATCTTTCATTTTCTTCACAAAAGACGTTGGATCTGGATATCTACTTTTATCCCATGAAAAAGTTCCTGGATAAGCTTTGCTCTGCCAACCTGGTTCCAGGCCAACAAAATCCAATGGATATCCCTTTTCTTTAAAATCGTTAACCTCTTTCTCTACATCTTTATCCGTATAACGGGTCATTACACGTTGAGTGAATCCCAAACCCCAACGTGGAGGCAAATAACCGCCACCGTTTAACAGGTTGTATCTTTTCACTGCATCTATCGGTTTCGGACCACCAAAAACATACACTTCTACCCCTTCAGCAGGTACCAAAATCTCTACTGCATCCGAATAAGGTCTAGAACTCCATGTTTTATCGGTATTTCTATCTTTAGGTGTTGGAAAATTCTCACTATCTTTTCTAACACCTGTTCCTGCCCAAACCTTAATATATCTTGCAGAGTTTATAAAAACTCCGTAACCATTTGACGAAACATAAAAAGGTGTTGGAGCATGTGTTCTTCCATTGTCCTTACCGCCGTAATGGTCCACATGCAATTCTAATATTTTACCTCTTTGATGTACAGTTTGAAAGTTCAAACCGAAACCATAAAGCTGTTCCTCCTTCTGTAAAGGAAATCTTAAATAGGTTTTGCCTCCACTTACTTCTAAGCTGACGCCTCCATTTGCAAAAGGGAAAGACACTTTTTCCGTTTTAGAAAGCGCGTCCTTATTAGGCTGGGCTCCAGCAGCTTTCAACAAGTCATATGACTCTGGCTTTCCTACAATAGCTTTCCATACACCGGGATAAATTTCTGTCCAGTTAGCTGTTTGAGCGTGAGAACTTGTGTAAAACAAGGCGACAAACAGTAAACAAAACAATTGGATTAATTTCTTAAACTTGTTCATTTGATCTACAAAATACTTAATACAAAGACTATGACGTTTCAACCTACAATAAAAAAGAATTTTCTAATCTATTCATTCAGCTATTTTGTCTTTTGAATATGTTTTATTTGCATGGTTAGTTCTCAGTTTTTCGTCTTTAGTTCTTAGTCTATTTATGTTAGTTCATCAGTAGATTTTACGATATATCAAAAACATGCTGACTATCGCATTTGTACAAGCCTTTTCGGACTTCCGCCTTCCGACTCCCTGCATCTTTTATTTTACCCTACGCACCGAGATCATGACCACACCATGCTCTGCTACATTTGCTTTAAACTCGTTTTCATAAATGCCCAGATCCTTCTGTCTCCATAAATCCCGCACCATATACTTACCTTTAATACCTAAATCTGACCACTTTAATGCAATTGTTTGCTCTCCATTATCTTCCAAATTAAATAAGCCAACTGCTTTAGTACCGTCTGCCAAATCTTTAGCCATTACTCCTTTATCTCCCTCTCTTTTTATCACGGTTGCTTGTTTTCCCAGAGGATCCTGATTCACAGCGATGACTTCATCGTTAGTAAGAAGGTTCAATGTAAAATCGTCCATTTTAGAAATATCACAACCTAATAACAATGGAACAGACATGAGACACCATGCACTCATATGCGTATATTGTTCATCAGGAGTTAACTTGGAAGGCCATTTTTCGGCAGAATTCCATCCAACAACACCTACAATCATCATATCCGGATCATTCCAATGTCCAGGTCTGGCGAATGGTGCCCATTTATCCTGTGTAAAGATTCTGCTTTTTAAGCTTTTCCAATTGTCTTTTATATCTCCTCCTGTTCTCCATGTGTTCGAAACCTCCGAAAGCTCCTTTATTGTCGCAAAAGGCGTACTATTCGATAAGCTATAAACAATATCTCTCCCGCTATCTCTCAAGGCGTCATACATTTCCTTGGTTTCCTTTAACTCTATCGGGTTCCAATCGTATTTCAGGTAATCAAATCCCCATTCGGCAAATTGTTTTGCGTCATTCTTCCAAAAATGATAATCGCCTATTGCATAAGGTAAAATCTTCTTATTCCTGGCTATATTTTCTTTTGTTCTTTCAAATTTTCCCTCGGCGTTCATAGCGGAACCTCCTATTCTATGTCCGTATGACTCAACCCAGGGAGTTGAATATGTACCAATTTTCAATCCGAGATCATGCACTTGATTTACCAAACCCTGCATATCTGGAAAACGAGTACTATCTGGTAAAATAGCAAAATGTTTACCTCCTCTTGCTCCCTGCCAACCATCATCTATATTCATATAAGACCAGCCATGGTTAATTAATCCGGTTGAAACCATAGCTTTCGCTTGCAATAACACTTGCTCCTGCGTAATCCTGGTTCCATATATATTATAATGGTTCCACCCCATTGGAGGAGTTAATGCTATCGTTTCACCAACTATAATCGTAAAATCCCGGTTTGTCTTCCCATGAGCATTTTGAGCATTTATGGACATATTGTAAGTTCCGGCCTTTGATATTACACCCGACAATCTTCCGGTATTTTCATCCAAACTTACTCCTTTTGGAAGGCCTTTAACTGAGAATTTCATCGGCCTGAGACCAGAGGTTGGTATAGTGTATATTATTGGATGTCCCGGGCGTACTCCAAAAACTTTAGCACCATTAATTTTTGGTTCAGGGCCATGTTTAGGAGTCAAAATAGCTTCTGAATTTACAGACTGCTGGGCCTTTACATAAGTTGAGTTACTTATTCCAAGAAACCCTAATATCAATATTGATAAATAAGTTTTTTTCATTTTTTAAAAAATCAGAGTTCTACAGCTACTACATCAACCAACTTTGACCTCAGACTAACTGGCAACATGATCTGAATAGTCTTATCTTTTTTCTTATAATCTAGTTTTTGTCCGGTAGCCAACAACTTTACCGATTTCGGATTTTGGGAAGCCGTAAGTTCCACTGTTAAATCTTTAAGCGGCAACATGTCTTTATCAAATTTCCCATTATTTTTAAACTCAGGAATTGCAAAAAGGTATCGTGTATTCCCTAAAGCAGTTGCCGGAACGCTTGCAGACTCGTTTAGAGGAAGTCTTTTTGTTCCTTTGATAGATTTTCCATTCAATTTCATCCAATCCCTTACAACTTCCATATTATCATAAGCTGGTTGTGGTAAGTAGCCCTCTTTAGTAGGCCCTACGCCAAGCAGGTAATTCACTCCCCAAGCCCTTGCAGCAACAAGTTCGCCCAAAACAAACGCGTTAGATCTAAAAGGAACCGTATTACTGTTTGCCCAGCTGTTTGTCCATGGATTACAAAATTCCGCCCATATGTCTCTACCCGGGTCCGCCTTGGGAGGATTCCTTTCAAAAGTTATAAAATCTCCTTTACCATGCATTCTGGGATTCATTAAAATCCCCGGTTGCAATCTCCTGATTTCTTCCTGCGTAATAACATTATTTCCATTAGGAATTGGTGCCTTACCATCAAACCAAAGCAGGTCTATCTTTCCATAGTTTGTCAGCAATTCTTCTATCTGCCCTTTAACCATTGCTCCGTAGGCTTCCTGATGCTTCCTTTTTTGCTCTTCGTTTGGATATGTTGTTCTAGGGTTAAGATCTCCATCTACTTTTGGCAAACCTGGATTTGTTCCATAAACTCTACCATATAGAAAACTCATATACTCTCTGTCAAAGTACCAATCAGGAGGTGAATAATAGAGTCCTACTTTCAACCCGTACTTCCGGCATGCTTCAACAAAGGGCTTTATTAAATCTTTGCCACCCATATAGTTCTTTGTACTAAAATTGCCATAGTTACTTGGCCACATCGCAAACCCTTCATGATGCCTGGATGTTAACACAGCATAAGTGAAGCCTGCCTCCTTAGCTGCCTTAATCCATTTATCAGGATCATATTGTTGGGGGTTAAATTCCTTTGCCATTGCCCAATATTCATTTGGAGTAATTTTTGGTGGTGCCCCATTTAAATTGTAATCTTTTTCTCTAACAACTCTTTGTAATTCGCCTTCATCCAACTTTTTATCTACTAAAGGACGGCCTGGTATCATTGGCCAGGACGCATCTAAATCTTTCACAGATGAGAGTCCCCAATGAATAAAGAGACCGAATCCAGCGTCGGGAAACCATTGTGCATCCGGATGTTTAGTTCGTTGATTATTGGAAGATTTTTCTTCGGAAATATTTATCATCCCGTGTTCTGACTTTACTCTTTCACTATCTTTGTTCTGAGCAAATCCAAATTGAGATACCAATAAGACCACAGTTAATGGTAACAGCTTATTTTTAATATTCATAGTTTATAATTTTCCAACACTAAGGAAAAGCTTCGCCCTGTATTTTTATTAAATTAAATTGTCTTTTAACTATATTATATATGCAATAAAAAAAGGGAATCAGATTACTCCAATTCCCTTTTATAAAAATCATGGTTTTATTGCCAATCTGGATTTTGTTCCCAGACATTTCTCATTATATCCATTTGTCCAATTGGAACGGGAAAATAATAAGATTTAAATCTTCTTTTCGCATTTGCTTTGTTATGAATAAGCGTAGGAATAACCTGTGCAGCAGTTTTCCAACGTATCAAGTCATTATATCTCAGCCCTTCAAATGCCAACTCTACTCTTCTTTCGTTTCTTATAATATCTCGGGTTAATGCGGTTTTTGCCGGCATACTTACTCCTGGCCTCGCCCTAACATCATTTAAAGCTTTTAATGCTCTTGGGTCTGTCCCTTGTCCGTCTTCAAACATAGCCTCTGCGTACATTAACAGTAAATCAGCGTAACGCATCTTCACCATGTGTTGGTCACTTAATGTTGCGCCAGAAGCATTGTTTATAGATAGATTAACCCATTTTTTAAATGCCAGATTATTAAACGGAATGGCGCTTTCTGCTTTACTACCTGTACTTTGAAAACCCGCTGGATTGTATGCCCATGGTTGACCTGGTTCCAGGATGGTCATCGTCCTACGTGGATCATTAGGCTCATAGGCATTTAACAACTCTACTGTTGGAAATACCGACATTCTCGACCCAATAACCTGATCGAGTGAATGATAGTCATCCGGGGCTTTAAACTGAACGGAAAACATTATTTCTGGGTTGTTCACCTGCTCTCCAAAAAATATTCCCGAATAATTCTTATAAATCTGAAATGGATTTGACGCACTTCCTATTAAAGACCACGCTGTCTCTGCGGCCTCTTTAAATTTATCGTTATTTAATAATACCCTGGTTTTTAAAACAATTGCTGATCCTTGAACAGGTCTTCCATTGGAATAAAGTGTTGCCGGCAAATTCTGAATAGCAAAATCTACATCTTTTAAGATTTGTGCTACTATGGCACTTTTAGGAGATCTGGGTACATTTTGAAAATCCTCCCCAAGTACAGCCGGGGTAGTTCTCAAGGGCAAATCACCATATAATTGAGTTAACTCATTGTAATAGTATGCTCTTAAGAACATAGCTTCCGCTTTCATAGGATCTTTTTTGGCCTGACTTAAATCCGGAACCCGATCTATATTCGCCAAAAAATAGTTACAATCAGCTATTCCTTTAAAGAAAATATCCCATGTTTTCGATATAATTCCTCCTGTAGATGGACTATGATCTCCTCGCATT
The DNA here is from genome assembly GCF_000190735.1 of Pseudopedobacter saltans DSM 12145. Lineage (GTDB taxonomy): Bacteria > Bacteroidota > Bacteroidia > Sphingobacteriales > Sphingobacteriaceae > Pseudopedobacter > Pseudopedobacter saltans. The sequence goes on along the minus strand of NC_015177.1, from coordinate 4,308,438 downwards.
ACTACATCAAAAGATTCGTAATTAGAAGTATTTAAAGCATTATCTGAAAGGCTCTCCCACATCAATGTATTACCACTCTGATTAGGCCCATTTGATATGATTGGCTCTTTTAGAGCGCTATAACATCCAATTAAAACCGTTTTTGCCTCTGCTTCGTTATTGAAAAACTTATTTGAGCTTGGGGCTGTTAATGGATTTTTATCTAAATAATCCGAACAAGAGGAAAATATCCCTCCGGCTATTATATATGCGAATATTTTTACAATCTTTTTCATTTAATTTTCATTTAAAACGTTGCTTTTAAACCAAAAGAGTACAATTTCGCTTGTGGATAAATTGCTCCTCTGCTATTAGCCGCTGATCTTTCAGGATCAATACCATCAAAGAATTTTGTGAAGGTCACCAGATTATCTCCTGATAGATATGCTCTTAATTTGGTTATACCTACTTTCTTGGTCAATTCTGGAGCGAAACTGTAACCGAGCTGTATATTTTTTAATCTTAAATAAGATGCATCTTGCAACCACCAATCAGAAACTTGCGTATTCGGCGTATAATTTTCATTAAAGATGTGAGGGATAGTATTGCTAGTTCCTTCTCCATCCCAGGCTCCTCTCCAATACGTAGAAGGCACACTGCCCTGTCTAAATGGAGCAATACCCCATTCTTTGATGTAGATTTTCTTACCTTCAATACCTTGTAAAAAGGCGCTCAGATCGAAACGCTTATATTCAGCTGAGAAAGTAAATCCGTAATTAAATTTAGGGAAAGCTCCTCCAACTACTGCCCTATCGTATTCATTAATAATCCCATCTGGTGTCCCATTTGGACCACTGATATCCTTATATTTCATATCTCCCGGTTTAGGTACCCAGTTTGGCGTTTTTGGTGAATTTGCGATATCGTCACTATTCTGGTAAATACCGTCAAACATGTACATATAGTATGAATTGTAAGGAAGCCCCTCTTCTGTCAATAAACCTGAACCCGAGTTTACTTGACGTGTTCCAAATTTAACTACGGTATTCTTATAGGTCTCAAAATTCATTGAGACAGAATATTTAAATTCTCTGCTTCTATCTTGATATCCTAATAAGAATTCAAGACCCGTATTTTTCATTTCACCATCATTCACCGTTGGCCCATTTAAACCTATATAGCTAGGAACTTGTAAAGACCTTAAAATATCTGTTGCATATTTTCTATACCAATCTATAGTTCCAAATAGCTTATTTCCTAACAAATCAAAATCCACACCTATATCCGTTATAGTTGTCGTTTCCCATTTGATATTTTCATTATTTAAATCACCAACTCTTAAACCCTGCTGCAATACGCCATCTATATAATAGTTGCCAGGGGTAAATACTGCCTGGTATGGATAAGGCTGGCTCTCAAGAGTTATCGTCCTATTTACATTTTGATTTCCCAGTTGTCCCCATGATCCTCTCAATTTCAAATTGTTAACCCATTCTACATCTTTAAGAAAATCTTCCTGATTCACCCTCCACCCTACAGAAGCTGAAGGGAAAAATCCCCATTTATTTTTTCCAATAAACCTTGATGAACCATCGTAACGGAAATTGGCTTCCAAAAGATATTTCTCTTTATAATTGTAGTTTAACCTTCCGAATACTGACTGTAAAGCCCATTCCCAAGCGTAACCTGTGACCGTTTGTCCCGTTGGAGAATAACCTGCTAATTCCTTTAAGTCCGAAACAGGCGCATTTCTTTTGAAACCTTGCATACGATTGTATTTAAAGTTTTCCTGATTCGCTCCCAACATGATATCGAAATTATGTGTTTCTGCAAAGGTCTTTTGATATTTCAATGTTCCATACAAGGTATATTGAATATCTCTTTCGTCTCTAATAGTCATATTATTTTCCCCTACAGTACCATTTATCTGCCCATTACGTGGAAAGTCATTTACGGTTGGATTTGGATCAAAAATGTACAAATAAGTAGGTACGCCAATAACATGCACACCGGTTTGACCATTATTGAACTTCACTCCTCCTCTTACCTCACCTATCAAATCAGGTAAAATATCTACTTTCAGGTTAGCGGAAGCTAGTGCATAATACTGCTGTAAATCTCTTCCGCCATTATTTGCTATGGCTACTGGATTTTTATTCCCTCCTTCCTTTAAAAAAGCTTTACTTGTGAAACGTCCGCTTCCATCTGGTAAAGTAGGTTTAAATGTAGGATGCGCTGCTAAAGCACTTAAAATTTGGTCTTCAGTAGGATTTCCATCAAAGTTCCCATTCAATGCAGACTCATGTCTTGCTCCCTGAGAAAAAGCGATATTTGTCCCAAAGGTAACCTTATTAGACAGATTGCTATTTAAATTGAATTGAGCGTCATACTTTTTATAATTTGTATTGATCAAAATACCATCCTGATTAAGATAACCTAAACCAAAATTATAAGTTGTTTTTTCCTGTCCCCCATTAACACTCAAATAGTGTTGTTGCATGGGTGCTGTTCTAAAAACGGCATCCATCCAATTATAGCTGGGATATAATTCAGGATCTCCATTTCTATATAAATCTATTTCTGCCTGAGTGTACTTCTGATCTACATTTAAACCCGTATGATCAATTGCCTTGTTCAACAGCTCCATATATTCAGGAGAATAGGTAATTCCTTTATAAATTGAAGTCGCTTTTTGATTACTTAAATTCAAAGTATAGTCTACATTTAACCTGCCAGCCCTACCATTTTTAGTCGTTACTAAGATAACCCCAGCTGCTGCTCTGGAACCATAAATAGAGGCAGAGGCTGCATCCTTCAATACCGAAATACTTTCAATCATGTTTGGATTCACACTGTTTAGTGAACCTTCAACTCCATCTATCAAAATCAGGGGGTCATTTCCAACTCCAGAAAATGTTCCCTGTCCTCTGATTTGGATATTTGCTTTTTCTGCCCCTGGCTGCCCGGTATTCTGAACAACCTGCACTCCGGACATTCTACCTTGCAATAAAGATGTCGTATTTGGAGATTGTCTTGTGATTAACTCTTCACCACCTACCACACTAACCGCCCCCGTCAAATTCACTTTCTTCTGTGTGCCGTACCCTACAACTACTACTTCATTTAAATTTTTCGATTCAACAGCCAATTGCACCTTAATACTTGTCCGATTATTAATATCCAAAGTTTGAGGCACATAACCTATGTAACTAACTGTTAGCTTACCGTTAGCCAGGGCTTTTATTGTAAAGTTTCCATTTACATCAGTAATCGATGTATTACCGGTCCCCTCTGCCTTCACAAACACTCCAGCTAATGGACCTTGATCATCAAAAACATTTCCGGTAATTGTGATCTCCCGCTGTTGAAGCTTAGTCTCTATCCGAGCGCTTTCTTCTATACGCAGTGATTTTTTTGCCAAATAGGGATTTCCATTAGCCGTTAAAACTCCTGTAAAAACAAACAAAGGTAATTTAAGGGCCAATGAAAAAGGTTTCAACTTGTTTTTCATTGCAAATAATTTTAAATAGTGTCTATAATTTTTTTGTTGTATCGCAACAATGCAAGTACTTGTTTTTTTACAAGAGATTAGTTTATCTAATAAGCCAAATACTCAACTATTTTGGCTTAACATACAGAAATTCAGCTATTATTTTTTTAATTTGGCTGTAATAAACAGTCTTCGTGATGAGTAAATTTTATCGAAATATTCTAACCCTAACTCTATTTTCATTTTCTGCGTTGGCAGTTCAGGCACAACTTGTGGTGGGTTCATACAATTTAAGATTAGACATCCCTAAAGTTGATGTTGGCAACGAATGGTCCAACAGAGTCTCAATGATAAGTGATATCATAAAATTTTATGAATTCGATATTTTGGGAACGCAAGAAGGATTTGCTCATCAACTGGAAGATTTGAAAAAAGTATTGCCAAACTATGGTGAATACGGAGTTGGAAGAGACGACGGTAAAAATACTGGTGAACAATCCGCAATATTTTATAGAAAAGACAAATTTGATTTATTGGATAGCGGGAGCTTTTGGCTTTCGGAAACACCAGAAAAACCTAGTTTTGGTTGGGATGCGCAGAAATACAGAAGAGTCTGTTCCTGGATTTTACTGAAAGACAAAAAGACTAAGAAAAAACTCTATTGCTATAACGCTCATTATGATCATCAGGCAAATATTGCAAGAAAAGAAAGCAGTAAACTTATTCTGGAAAAGATTAAAAATATGCGTAAAGGAACTCCTGTTATTTTAACCGGAGATTTCAATGGAAACCCAAGTACAGAATGGTATAAAGAAATAGCACAATCAAATGTTTTATTTGATACCTATAGTCAAACTCCTATTAAATTGGAAGGTAATCCTACGTATCAGGAATATGGAAATGCTGAGCTTTTAAAAGGAAATGATGTTATAGATCATATTTTCACAACAAAAGATTTCAAAGTGAAAAAGTGGGGGATTTTATCAAATACCTTCCATGGAAAATATCCTTCAGACCATTTCCCTGTTATTACTTTTCTGGAGTGGAATTCTAAAAAATGATTGTTCTCAACATCTTCTGAAAAGGACGAATGCAAGACATTCAGTCACAAAACGTCGTCAGGAAAGCTATTAGTTTTACGAAAGATAAACCAGGCATTAGTAAGCCGTTCACATCCGCTAATGCTTTTCTTTTAACCCTCTACTTTAAACTTTCAACTTCTTTATCGCTTCACACACCTGAATCCCATATTACTGGTTCCCGAATCCGGAGATGTTTTCATTCTTCTTGCTACACGATAACCCGAACAATAGCTATCATTACACATAAAAGATCCACCTCTCGAAACTCTTTTTGCAATATAAGGCTCATCAGGATCGTGGCTGTCTGATGGTCCCTTTGGATTATTTATACCATTTGCCTGAGTAGATGTTTGGTAATAATCATTCCGATACCAATCTGAACACCATTCCCAAACGTTACCAGCCATATCATATAGTCCATATCCATTAGGAGCATATGATTTCACAGGGGCTAAACCTGCAAACCCGTCTTTTGCCGTATTTATATTGGGAAAATGTCCTTCCCATGAATTGGCTTTTGCCTTTCCTTTACTGATATGTTCATTCCCCCAAGGGTAAATATTATTGATTAATCCACCTCTGGCTGCAAATTCCCATTCTGCTTCTGTAGGCAAATCTTTGCCTGCCCATTTACAATAAGCCATCGCATCATCCCAACTTACCTGGACAACGGGATAATTCTCTTTGCCCTTTATATCGCTATCTGGGCCATCCGGGTGTTTCCAGTTAGCACCAGGAACCCACTCCCACCATTGTGCGTAGTTATTTAAGTCAACAGCCTGATTTGGTGGAGTAAACACTAAAGAAGCGGGCACCAATTTACTGTCATCCGGTTTTGGTGTACCTGGAGGAAGCTGCTTTTTGATTTCTTCCCAATCCGGCTTTCTTTCCGCTGTAGTTATGTAGCCTGTAGCTTCAACAAATGCCGCAAATTGAGCATTTGTAACCTCATGCTCATCCATCCAAAAGGGAGAAACAGTAACTTTATGTTTTGGATATTCATCTTCACTGGCCTGATCGTTATCCGCCCCCATCATATAAGTTCCACCTGAGATATAAACCATTCCTGTTTTGGAAGTATCTCCATTAAATTTTATACCAACTTCTGCATTTGTAGCAGTCGAATCACTTTCTGCCGCCGTATTTTTTGCTGTGCGATTACAAGCCGCCAGCACAAAGGTTCCAGTGATACTATAAAAAAATATCTTCAGAAGTTGATTTTGTATTTTATTTTTCACGCCCTATCTCTCCTAAATGAGTGTATTTAAATCCTTTATTATATTTAAGTCCGTAACCGAATAATCTGTCCATTGCGCTATGTCCCAACATGACAACGCCTGCCATTGTAATTTTCGGATCTATCGCCACGTATCCTAAGGCTATTAAAAACAGTGCAATTCCCTGATGATGAAAAAAATTGTAGATCAATGCTCCCGTCTTATTTCCGAAAATGTATCCTAGCATACTTAAATCGGGCAATAAAAGCAGGGCAAAGAACAACCACCATTGATAACCTATATATAGCGTTAACAAAAACGCCATGATAAAAATTGCTAGCTGTTCCAATTTTAGAAGAACCTTCATATATCTTGATTAATGCTTAGTAAGCTCACCTCTAATTGAGGTCGACAACCTTCTCAACAATCTGTCTTTTGGATATTTTCTTCCCAGCAAATACATCAATTTGGTAACCGCAGCCTCAAAAGTCATGTCGTAACCGTTCACGACGCCCATCCGCAACAGCTCGCTGCTAGTTTCATATCTACCCAATTCAACCGACCCAACTTTACATTGGGAAATATCCAGAATAATCTTACCTCTTTTTATTGCTGATTCTAACTTATCCAAAAACCACTTTGCTGTTGTTGTGTTCCCGGTACCAAAACTTTCCATAATAATCGCCTCAGCATCTGAATTTAAAACAACATCAACAATTTCCGGGCTTATTCCCGGATAGAGTTTCAAAACACCAATATTATTGTTAACGTTAGAATGTACTTTCAATATACAATTTTCACATTTTCCAATAGCGGCATCATTATATTTAATATGCACACCTGCCTCTACCAGAACCGGATAGTTTGGAGATCGGAATGCCTCGAACTTAGCTGAATTATATTTGAATGTACGATTTCCTCTATACAGCTTATTTTCGAAATAGATACAAACTTCGGGCACACGAGCCCGGCCATCAAGCTTAGCCGATGCAATTTCTAAAGCTGTAATAAAATTTTCTTTTGCATCTGTCCTTACTTCAGATATTGGCAATTGCGAACCTGTGAAGATTACCGGCTTGGTTAATCCTTCTAACATGAAACTCAATGCAGATGCGGTAAAAGCCATCGTATCGGAGCCATGCAGAATTAAGAATCCATCATGATCTTCGTAATTATCCTCTATTAACTTAGCCAGATATGCCCAAATATCAGGAGTCATATTAGAAGAATCTATAATCGGATCAAAAGAATGAATAGTTAATTTGCAATTCATCCGTTTCAATTCGGGAACATTTTCTTCTATCTGTTCGAAGGTAAACGGCTTTAAAGCACCCGTTTCTGGATCGGTAATCATACCAATCGTTCCACCTGTATAAATTACAAAAATTTTTGTCATGTAATACTTTAAAGCTGGTCTGTTACAAATTAATGCAAAAAGACATCACACCCCAAATATTTTAACGGAATTTGCGGTGGTTACTTCTGCAATGTGTTCTATTGTCGTTTCGTATATTTCGGCTACCTTGTCTGCAACATATATCAGGTACGAACTTTCATTTTTCTTACCTCTATACGGTACAGGGGCTAAATATGGTGCATCCGTTTCCAGTACTAAATGTTCCAGAGCTACTGATTTGAGTACTTGGTCGAGACCTGCTTTTTTATAAGTTACCACACCTCCTATTCCCAAATAAAAATTCAAATCTATTGCTCTTTGTGCTTGCTCCCCGTTTCCGGTAAAACAGTGAAAAATGCCTCGAAGTTTTTCATCCTTTTCTTCTTCTAGCACTTCAAAAACTTCATCAAAGGCTTCTCTGCAATGTATTACAATAGGTAACTCCAAAGATTTCGCCCAATTAATCTGCTCTTTGAAAGCAATACGCTGAATATCTAAAGTTGATTTGTCCCAATAAAGATCAATACCTATTTCTCCAATCGCGTAAATTTTCCTATCAGCAATAGCTGAATAGATTTTAGCAAGCTCCCCTTTATAGCTTTCTTTTACATCGCAGGGGTGTAATCCTAACATAGGGAAACACATACCCGGATACGCTGCACAAATATTATCTATTAATGGAATCGAATCTGTATTGACATTCGGCAAAAACAATCTGGTAATATGATTATTTATACATCTCTGGATCACAGAATCTCTGCTTTCCAAGTCTTCTTCGTAATATATATGAGTGTGGGTGTCCGTTAATATCATTTTATTTCAGAACTTGATATATGCACCAAAGGTATCCATTCCGCAAGATACTTTGATATTTTTAAGGAAGAAGAAACCTCAAAAAGAGGTTAAAAGTAAGAACTAATTGCATTCACCTCTTCTAAAAACTAACCAACTGGATAAAACAAAAAAACCTTTCGAAAAGAAAGGTTTTTTTGTTTTATTTTTTAGTGATTGTGTCCCGCATGTGGATCTGCAGGCGCGGCTGCAGCTGGTGCCGGAGCAGCAGCTCCTTTGCCCGGGATTACATCTACCAATTCTATTTCAAATACAAGTGGTGTATATGGGCCTATCATTCCTCCCTGCATTCCATGCTCGCCATAAGCTAATTTAGAAGGGATAATAAAAATAGATTTGCCACCTTTTTTCATCGTAAGTACACCTTCATCAAATCCTGGAATTACATTTCCTTGCCCGATAGCTAAATCTAGTGTGCTATAAGGTTCTCTTCCTGGATTGTAAATACCACTTTTCTTAGCTGTTTCTGCTACGCTTGTATCAAATACTTTTCCTGAAGTTAATTTACCTGTATAGTGAACTTTAACGGTATCGCCAACTTTAGGTTGAATTCCAGTTCCTTCTTTTTCTGTCACGATTTGTAATCCGGAAGGAAGTTTTTTCGCTTCTAACTTATTAGAAGAGATATATTTTTCAATTTTTGGATCTTCTGACTTTTGTAATTTTTCGCCTTCTGTTTTAAAGAACTCCTGAATTTTTTGCTCGAAAGCCTGCTCGTTCGAAGTATCTTTCTTAATAATGTCTTCTACCTTTAAAGTATAGATAATGTATTTTCCTTTAATACCTTGTGGTCTTGGCTGGCCTTTTTTCTCTGCAGAATCAATATCAATTTTAATTGTAGCGCTATCTCCTTTAGAAAGCTTCATGATCGCATAAAAAAGATCTCCGTCATACATTGGCTTTGGCACAAATGTCTGCGAAGCTCTGCCCATTTCATAAGAATTATATAAAACAGAGTCTGCGTCTGTTTTAGCTATAATGTTTAAGCTGATGAAGTCTCCTTCTTTGATAGAATCTCCGGCAGCGTGTGTATGAATCTTATATTCCAAACCTGCAGGCCCTTTTTCAAAACCTCCTTGACAAGCTGCAAATCCTAATGCAGCCATACTCATAATTAATAATCCTTTTTTCATTAAAATTCTAATGTGCTATTTTATTTCTTATTCTAAATAAAGGTAAACTTTTAATCCTTTATACAAATTAACTTTTTTTAACTTTCTGTTTTACTGTAATAATAAGGTTTTATATTCCGGCAATATACTTTTAAATTTCTCAACTACTTCTATTAAAGGTAAATCAGATTGCCCCCCCGCTGCATTTCTATGCCCTCCACCGTCAAAATACCTTTTACAAATTTCGTTGGCGGGGAAATCTCCTGTAGATCTTAATGATAATTTCACTTTGTCATCTCTTTCCACTATAAAGGCGGCTAATCTGATTCCGTTTATTGATAAAGCATAATTTACTATTCCTTCAGTTTCACCAACCTGAATATTAAATTTCCTGATTTCTTCTTTAGAAATGTAAATTATTGCGGTATTGAATTCCCTGAGCACTTCCAGTTTACTGCTTAAACAATAGCCCAAAAATTTAAGTCTACCTTCTGTCGAATTATCATAAACCAACTGGTGGATTCTCCAGTTTTCGGCTCCGGCGTCAATTAAATTGGCTACAATCCGATGTAAATCTGATGTAACTGTAGGAAAACGAAAAGATCCCGAATCCGTCATAATTCCTGTATAAAGGCAGGTTGCTACATCTTTATTGATAAATTTTCCGTCTTTAAGATCATTTACAATAAAGTCATATACCAACTGTGCGGTAGCACAGGCACTGATACTCCAGTGTCTAAAATCATCAAATCCTTCAGGTTCCAGATGATGATCGATCATGACTTTCTTAGCCGCAGATTTTCTAACCTCTTCGCCTAATTCATTTATCCTGGAAAGTGTATTAAAGTCCAGACAGAAAATCAATTCGGCGTCTGCAACCAGCTTTTTACTTTCTTCTTCTTTCTCGGTATAAATAATTACTTCTGGATTATTTGGCAACCAATGCAAAAAATACGGGTAGTCGGTTGGTGCAACTACTTTCACATAATGTCCTTTTTGAATAAAATAGTTGAACAACCCTAAAGAAGACCCCATTGCGTCGCCATCAGGACGGTGATGCGTAGTAATTACAATTCTCCTTGGTTCTGCTAATAAATCCTTAAGCGTTTCTAAATCAGTCATCAATTGTAAAATTCCTGCGAAGTTACACAATAGATTGCAATATTAAGTGCAATACTTCAGGATGTAATTTTAAAAACTTATTTTTGCATCACAAATAAAATTATGGCTACTAATAGAACTTTTACAATGATTAAACCTGATGCTGTCTCTAACGGACACATTGGGGCTATTTTAAATGATATTATCGCTGCAGGATTTAAAATTATTGCAATGAAATATACCAGCTTGACAGCTGAAACAGCGGGTCAGTTTTATGCCGTTCACGCTGAACGCCCATTTTACGGAGAATTAGTAAGCTTCATGTCTTCGGGCCCTATTGTAGCTGCTATTTTAGAAAAAGACAATGCGGTTGAAGACTTCAGAAAATTAATTGGTGCTACTGATCCCAGCAAAGCTGAGCCAGGAACTATACGTAACAAATACGCTAAATCGATTGATGCTAACGCTGTTCATGGTTCTGATTCGGACGAAAATGCTGAAATTGAAGGACGTTTCTTCTTCAATGCTTTCGAAAGACACTAGACCCATATTTAAAATATAAAAGAACTTTATTTAAGTTTTGATGAAATGGCCTCGCTTATATGGTGAGGCTGTTTTTTTAAGCTATTTTGTCTTCTGCCTTTTCAACTACCTCCCTTTGTTGAAACAAAACTTAAGACCTTATTGTTGAAACATTTAACCCTTATAAAAACATCAATTATGAGTAAAAATGTTTCGGAGCAGTTAGTTGAGAGGCTTATTGATGCAGGTCTTAAAAGAATCTATGCCGTTACAGGTGATAGCCTGAATCACTTAAATGAAGCTGTAAGGAAAAGTGGAAAGATTGAATGGATTCACGTAAGACATGAAGAAGTTGGGGCCTACGCTGCTGCCGCCGAGGCAGAACTGGATGGACTAGCTTGTTGTGCGGGAAGTTGCGGTCCGGGACATGTCCACTTGATTAATGGAGTATACGATGCCAACCGTTCCCATGTTCCGCTACTCGTAATTGCATCAACAATTAGCACCTACGAATTTGGCACCGATTTTTTTCAGGAAACAAATACAATTAAGCTTTTTGACGACTGCAGTGTGTACAATCAAATGATAACCACGGCTAAGCAAGCTCCCAGAATATTACAAAATGCGATACAACATGCCATCAGCAAAAAAGGTGCAGCGGTAATAGGCCTTCCGGGAGATGTATCTGAACTTCCGGCCGAAGAGAATATGACATCCAGTCAGTTTTTCTTTACCAATCCTGTTATCAGGCCAAATGACAATGAATTAAACCAATTAGCTCAGCTTATTAACGAAAACAACAAAATAACATTGTTCTGTGGTGTTGGTGCAGAAAAAGCATATCATGAAATTATTCAATTATCAAATTATTTAAATGCACCGGTTGGTTATTCCTTTCGTGGAAAGATGATTATTCAGCATGATAATCCCAATGAAATAGGAATGACCGGTTTACTGGGACTCCCTTCTGCTTATCATGCCATGCATGAATCTGATTTGGTTATTTTACTTGGAACGGACTTTCCTTATCAAGATTTTATGCCTGTCAAAAACAAGATTGTTCAGATAGACACCGCTCCTGAAAGATTAGGGAGAAGAGCAATATTGGAATTAGGCCTTTGTGGAGATGTAGCGGATACGATAAAAGCACTTATTCCGCTTTTAAATAAGAAGGAAGACAGTAGCTTTCTTGAAAGCCAGCTTAAACTTTACGCAAAAGTAAAAGAAAACTTAGAAACTTATGTAAAAGACAATGGCTCTGAAGACAATATACAGCCCGAATTTTTAGCCTCTACTATCTGTAATCATGCAGATGACGATACAATTTTCACGGTAGACACCGGCATGTCCTGTGTTTGGGGAGCCCGGTTTATCCGATCTACCGGAAGGAGAAAAATGCTGGGCTCTTTCAACCATGGATCTATGGCGAATGCAATGCCTATGGCAATTGGCGCGGCACTTTCGCACCCCGAAAGGCAGGTTATAGCACTTTGTGGAGATGGAGGTTTATCTATGTTATTGGGCGATCTGGCAACGATAAATCAATACAAGCTCCCGATAAAAATCATTATTTTTAACAACAGAGCATTGGGGATGGTTAGACTGGAAATGCAGGTTGCAGGATTAAAAGACAATGCAACAGATATGTTAAACCCTGATTTTGCAAAAGTTGGCGAAGCCATGGGAATACATAGTGAAAATATTCACAAACCAGAAGATGTAGAAGAGGCCATAAAAAGAGCCTTTGCTCATAACGGACCCTATATGTTAAATGTATTTACAAATCCTAATGCATTGGCTATGCCACCAAAAATAGAGTTAAACCAAATAGTTGGCATGACAAAATCTATGGCCAAATTGATGCTTGGCGGAAAAATGGACGAAGTTTTTGACACTATTAAATCCAACTATAAGCACTTATTTTAAAAAATCTAACACGGTGTTTCTTAGGCGGCAAAAAATGTGGAATTCGAAACATATCGTCATAACCCTCTTATTTAGAGCTCCCTTAAAACCTTATTATATCACAGATAAAGAAATTACGCATCCATAGCAAACCTTTTCTAATTCAATAGGTAACCTATTGTATACGATCTTTGATACTCCAATTAATTCCCTTATTTTTGCGCCACTAAAAAAAATCCCGATAAGATGACGTTGGAGCAAGAAATTAATAAGAGAAGAACCTTTGGTATCATCAGTCACCCCGATGCTGGAAAAACTACGCTGACAGAAAAGTTATTACTTTTTGGAGGTGCTATTCAGAAAGCGGGAACTGTTAAAAGAAACAAAGCTGAAAAAACGGCTACTTCCGATTTTATGGAAATCGAGAAACAAAGAGGAATTTCGGTTGCTACTTCTGTAATGGGATTTGAATACAACGGTGCCAAGATCAACATTCTGGACACCCCGGGTCACAAAGATTTCGCGGAAGACACTTATCGTACTTTAACAGCCGTTGATTCGGTTATTTTGGTAATCGACTGTGTGAAAGGTGTGGAGGAACAAACCAGAAAATTAATGCAGGTTTGTAGAATGCGTAACACTCCGGTTATTGTATTCATCAATAAAATGGACCGGGAGGGTAAAGATCCTTTCGATTTATTGGAAGAAGTTGAAAAGGAACTGCATATCTCAACCCGTCCTTTAAGCTGGCCTATTGGAATGGGCGATAGGTTTAAGGGTGTTTATCAATTAAACAATAAAGTTTTAAATCTTTATAGTGCAAACAAAAAGGAAATCTCTGACGATAACATTCTGATTAATGATTTATCCGATCCTCAATTGGATCAGTTGATTGGTGAGGTTCCGGCAAATAAATTACGCGAAGAATCCGAACTGGTTGAAGGTGTTTTTGAACCGTTTGACGTTAATCTGTATCGTTCTGGATATTTAGCTCCCGTATTTTTTGGTTCAGCTATTAATAATTTTGGGGTTAAAGAGCTTTTAGAAACATTTATTCAAATTGCTCCTTTCCCTCAGGCCCGTGAATCAGATGTTAGAATGATAGAGCCGATAGAAAAGAAATTCACTGGATTTATTTTCAAAATTCACGCAAACTTAGACCCAAATCACAGAGATAGGATTGCATTCTGCAGAGTCACTTCCGGAAAGTTTGAAAGAAACACTTTCTATCTTCATACGAGATTGAATAAAAAATTAAAATTTGCTTCGCCAACAAGTTTTATGGCCGATAGTAAAAGTTTGGTTGAAGAAGCCTATCCGGGAGATGTAATTGGCTTATACGACGCGGGAAACTTTAAGATTGGAGATACTTTAACAGAAGGCGAAAAATTACAGGTCTTAGGCATTCCAAGCTTTTCTCCTGAAATCTTCAGGGAATTAGAGAATACTGATCCGATGAAAACTAAACAGCTGGAAAAAGGTATTATGCAATTAAGCGATGAAGGGGTAGCTCAGCTTTTCATCGTAAATCCGGGGAACAGAAAAGTAATTGGTACAGTAGGCGAACTACAGTTTGAAGTTATCCAATTCCGTTTATTACATGAATATGGTGCTTCTTGTCAATTCAGAGGTTTAAACTATTCCAAAGCAAGCTGGGTTTCCGCAGAAAACCCTTCGGATATGCAAAACTTTTTAAGAACTCAGGCCTCAAGAATTGGTTTCGATAAGGAAGACAGACCGGTATTCTTTTCATCTTCTGCATGGGATTTGGAATATACGGCTAAACAATATCCTGGAATTGTATTCCATGAGACATCTGAGTGGGATAGATAGTCCGCAGATTTTTAACTCATTTATAGCAGAGCTTTAACCTCGTTCAAAATATTCCTTCGTTTTGAACTTTGGGAATTATTGCTTTACTTAGATAACCATACTCAAGAATGTTATTTTAAATAGACTGAATGATTCTTTCTATTTTTAACACATTCGGGTACGTACACCATTATAGATTTTAATATACTCATGAATATTAGTACCATCATTAGGTTTATTATCTTAGGAAAATGTTTGCTATTTATAAGCATGGCAAACTTTTGTTTTGCTCAACAGAAATCATACATATTTGAAGATTTGGGACAACCTGTTAGAACCCCATTAGATATCGAATTTGTGACCACAGACGAAGTAACTGGGCCTATAGCATGGGGTGCTTTTACTGATGCTGAAAAAAATGTATTGATAGGCGTAAATATTAAAGATGGTAAATTGATTGAAGTCGATTTGGCCAAATACGGAAAAGCAAATGCTCTTTTATTATTTAAAGTCTCTGAACGTTATATTTACTTATTTACAGGTAAAGAGGGACAATTTTTAAAATACGATATCCGTTTAGGCAAGATTGAAACGATAGGTAATAAAAGTATGGCTCAATATTGGATGAAAAAGAGCTTTACTATAGCTCCGGATGGTAAAATTTATATTGGTACTTACCCTCGGGCATCTGTTGCTATACTTAATCCAAACACAGAAGAGGTAAAAATAATTGATAGAGTTTCTGAAAACAGCGGAAGTGAATACGTCATTAATCCTGCATCGGATAAAGACGGAATTATATACTTTCCTACAGGGATGCAACACGGAGAGCTTTGGTCATATAACCCTAAGACCGATACAAAAAAGCAGCTTCTACCAAAAAAATTAATGACCTATGGAGCTGCCCAAATTTGGCGAGCAAATGACGGCAAAGTTTATGGTAAAAAAGGTAATACCGTTTTTTTATGCACAGAAGATAAGATAGAGGAAGGAAAGACACGCAACACATCTGTTGAAACTCTTGATAATTTATACGGAGACGTTCGGGCTTTATACTTAAACAAAGAAGGAAACCTTGTTCTCGAGAATCAGAAAACCAAGGAACAGCTAATAGTAAAAAGCAGTTTTAAACCCAGTGCACATGAAGTATTTAGCATTGGAGATATCTATAATGGTAAACTATACGGAAGCGGAATGAAACCAGGCCATATCTTCACATATGATATTAATAACGGTAAAATGAATGACCTGGGCCTTCTAACTCGAGGCAGGGTACAAACTTATGATCTCTTAGCTTACAACAAGCGATTATTCACAAGCAGTTATACCGGAGGATATATAGATGTTTTTGATATAGATACAGATGGTACTCCGATAAATCAAAAAGCTGTCGCTAGTTTACACAACATCGCGAAACAGGAAAGACCATTACAATTAGTGCCTGCACCTGATGGCTATATATACAGTCCTACTATTCCAATTAAGGGATTTCTAGGCGGAACTTTAGTACGGATAAATCCGAAATCACTAGAGACCAAAGTTTTTCAAAATATAGTTCACAATCAAAGTTTGATGTCTATAACTGTAGTAAAAGAGACTGGCGAACTTTTTCTAACATCGTCTATTCAAGGAGGATCTAGTGCGAAACCAACAGAAAAGGAGGCAGCTATTATTTTATGGGATCCTATTCGACAGCAAGTTATTTATACTGAACAACCTGTAAAAGGAGCCAGTTCCTACGGGAAAGCGGTACTTGGCAATAATGGAATGATATATGGATCGGCAATTGACACAATATATGTTTTTGATCCCATACATAAAAAAACAATCACTAAAACTTCAGTAGAAAACTCGTCGGGTAAAAGAGCGAGGATTGTATTAAGTGAAAGTTTGGGAAAAGACGGTCTCATATATGGTATAGATAGTCAAAATGGGCAACTGTTTTGTCTGAATCCGTCCGACAACAAGGCAATTATCTTGGCCAAAAACAATTCTCTAATAAGTTCTCGTTTTGCTGAAGTTAAAGAAGACGGATATTTGTATTACCAAAATCACTCGAAACTAATGAGGGTAAAAGTATTTACTCCTTAACTTACAAATATTAAAACTATATTAAAGCATTTGAATACCTTCCGGGTACCAGTGCGTAAAATTCCCATCGAATAAATCGAATAAATTTTATCGCCCGGAAGCTTTAAATCTCTCGAGCCCGCTATCTAAAAACTTCAAATAACTTTCCGCGTTATAATCAGCGCCAATGGGAGTCACAAGTACATTTCCTTCATGATCTAAAAGCACATAATAAGGTTGCGAATTGGCATTATATTTAGCGGCCTGAAAATCACTCCACTTATTACCTATCGTTTTTATTTTCTTTCCGCTAAAAGAAGAAATTGTTTGTTCTTCTAAAGGAAGTGCGGTCTTATCATCAACATATAACTGAATAATTACATAATCATTAGCTAAACGACTATATACATTCTTATCCGGCCAAACGCTGGCTTCCATTTTACGGCAGTTCACACAGGCATGCCCTGTAAAATCCAGCATCACAGGTTTATCAACTTCCTTTGCATAGGCCATACCTTCTTCATAATCGAAAAAAGTATCCAGATTTAACGGTGCATGGAATATATCGCTATATTTTTTTGATTTATTGCTTTTTTGTACCGTCGAAACGCCACCAGAAATAGAAGGAGTATATAAATCAAAGTCTTGCGTAGCCTGAGGCGGCAAAAATGCAGAGATAGAACTTAAAGGCGCTCCCCATAAACCCGGTATCATATAAATTGTGAATGAAAGCGTGATTATCGCCAGGAACAATCTTGGAATAGAGACATATTCAACCGGAGAATCGTGAGAGAAACGGATCTTACCTAAAAGATATAACCCTAATAATCCAAATATGACTATCCACAATACTAAGAAGATCTCCCGATCAAACCAATTCCAATGATACGCCAAATCGACATTACTTAAAAATTTAAGTGCCAATGCCAATTCTAAAAAACCTAAAACTACTTTCACACTGTTTAGCCAGCCACCTGATTTTGGTAAACTTTTAAGCCAACTTGGGAACATTGCAAAAAGTGCAAATGGAATGGCAAGCGCTAAGGCAAATCCAAACATTCCTATAGCTGGACCCAATAAATCTCCCATCGAAGCTGCCTGCACCAATAAAGTTCCTATAATTGGTCCTGTACAGGAAAAAGAAACCAATGCCAAAGTTAAAGCCATAAAAAACAGCCCTGTAAAACCACTTTTATTGGATTTCTCATCCACTCGATTTATCCATTTAGAAGGCAATGTAATTTCGAATGCACCAAAGAATGAAACCGCAAAAACCACTAACAAGAGGAAAAAAACAAAATTGAATATTCCATTTGTCGAGAGCTCATTTAATGCGTCAGCTCCAAAAGCTACGGTAACCAGCAAGCCCAAAACAACGTAAATCAAAATAATGGAGAGACCGTAAATAAGTGCCTGACTAACCGACTTCGCTTTTGAATGGCTTTTCTTTGTAAAAAAACTTACCGTTAATGGTAGCATTGGAAAGATACAAGGCATCAATAAAGCCGCAAATCCACCTAAAAATCCTGCGATAAAAATACTCCAGAGAGACCTTGATTCCTGTTCTTTTGCTATAAGTGTGCCTTGATCTTTTATCCCATTATTCTCTTTATCTCCGGATACATTCTTTAAAGTAGTTTGCTTTGATGAAGCAGAGTCAAGTGTATCAGCATTTTCATCTATGTCAACAAATTCTAATCCCTCAAAAGAAACGGTATCACTATTTTTCGCCTCCAGGTTTCCAAATTGTAAAAAACAAACAAAAAAAAGAGCAAAAAAAGACGGGAACTTAAATCTCATATCCTCAGATAGTTTATTTAACAGCTATACTAAAATCTATTTCTTTGGGAGGTAAACACTGTTTATCATTACATGCCATGTATTCAAGTGTTCCTTTAACCACTGCTTCCTTTGCGTTTAATTTTATTTTTTGTTGAAAAACAACAGAATTATGAAAGTATGTAACATTCATACCGAAAGTCTTTTCGAATTTAGACAGAGGATTAGGTTCGATAACATTTCCGATTAAACTGAATGTCTTTGCTGCTGTAAATTTAAAACTTGTTGGTATGGGACCTCCCTCTTCTACATGCTGAGAATAGATATTCCATCCAGGCTGAATGGTTGCTTTTAGAAAGACAACTGCTTCCTTGTCATTTACTTTTTTTGCTGCATAACTCCATTTTACAGGATTTAAAATTTGAGCCTGAGCTCCTATTGCGAAAAGAACAGAAAATACTGCCATTAATACATTTTTCATATAGCGTAAATATTAAGATTTCTAATCAAGATTAGCCAAATCAGCCTCATGTATATAATGTTGCAATTTAACTTATTTGTTTCAAATAGCCTTTCTCTGATATAAAATTTTGGTTACACTCATCCTCATTCCCCTAATTTGAAGTAAAACTGGTTAAATACTGACAAAACTCTACATTAATCCAAACACAGAACATATCACTTCATTTTTGATTAATATTAAAAATGTATCAAATAATTTTTACATTAGGTTCGTTATTAAACTTATGCCATTGAATGAAGGTTATCTTATCAATAGATGGAGGCGGAATAAAAGGGATCATTCCCGGGATGATTTTGGTCAGCTTGGAAGAAAGATTAAGAGCAAAGACAGAGGACCCCAATGCTTCAATAACAGATTATTTTGACTTTTATGCAGGGACAAGTACCGGTGGAATATTAACCAGCCTATTACTTTGTCCTTCCGATCACGATCCATCCCGCCCTAAATTCTCAGCAGAAGAGGCGCTTGATCTATATCTTAAACATGGAACGGAAATTTTTCAGACAACTCCTTTTAAGAAAATACTAGCCAATTTTGGTTGGGTAACAGAAAAATATAATGACAAAGCGTGGGAAGAAATTCTTGAAAAGTATTTTAAGAAAACTAAACTTAGTGAACTCATCAAACCCTGTATCATAACGGCGTACAACATCGAACTGAGAAAAGCACATTTCTTTAGGCAAACGACTGCAAAATCGAGAGGGACTCATAGAGATTTTTATGTAAAAGACGTGTGTCGGGCAACTTCCGCAGCTCCAACCTATTTTAGCGTCGCAGAGATTTATTCTCTGGCCGGCGTTAGATATCCACTGTTAGATGGCGGCATGTTTGCTACCAATCCGACCCTGAGTGCTTTTGTAGAAATAAAAAAAGATCCGGGTGAAGTAGTAACCAAAGATGTTTATATACTTTCTTTAGGTACAGGTATTTCTAAAAAGTCTTACGACAGCGATGAAATCAGACAAACCAAAGCATTATTTGTTGTACCGGCATTATTAGATATGATGATGAGCGGTGCCACAGAGATAAGTCATTTTTATATGATGCAGATTTGTTCTTTCCTGGGTATTTCCAAGCAGTACATAAGATTGGAACCAAAGGATATGCAAAGTGTAGACGAACGCCTGGATGCCGCAACTCCTAAAAATATCAAAAAATTGGTTTCACTCGCCGATCGTCTAATCAGCGAAAGAAACTTATTACTTGATAGAATTGTAGATAAATTAATTGATCTGAGGAGACATCCCGAAGAATTGAAAATCTAGTTATTTCTCCAAAGAAGTGAATTTATTCCAGAAGCCATCTTTAGGCAAAGGAGCTTCTATAACAATCTTTTCTTTTTTCACAGGATGTATAAACTCTAATCGCTTCGCATGCAGAGAAATACTTTTTGTTCTGCTACCTCTTGGATAGCCATATTTGTTGTCGCCAACAATAGGACTTCCTAAACTTGCCATCTGTACTCTGATCTGATGAGGACGTCCTGTAATGGGATCAACTTCTATTACATAATAACCATCTATATGACCAATAACTTTAAAATTCAATTCTGCCCTTTGTCCGTTTGGCACTTCTTGATTATATGCTGTGGTAATATTCTTACGTGGATTTTTAACTAACCAATGCACCAGGTTCCCACTCATTTTAGATGGTTTATTTTTAACCACTGCCCAATAAGTCTTATGCATTTCCCTTTCTTTAAACATTTTGTTTACCCGATCTAACGCTTTAGATGTTTTAGCAAAAAGGATAACACCACTTACGGGTCTGTCTAACCTATGAACTACACCTAAAAAAGCTCCATTTGGCTTTTTATATTTTTCGGCGATATAGCTTTTAACCATCTCGTCCAGAGAAAGATCTCCTGTGTCATCAACCTGTACAATCCAGCCTGCTTTTTTGTAGATCGCTATCAGGTGGTTATCCTCATATAAAATGTCCTTATCGGTTATGACATAAAAATCTTGTTTCATTCCGCGAATTTAAAGTTTTAAGGCTAAAGTTCGAAGTCTGGCTCCGGAGAGAAAGCGGCACTAAAGACCAATTTACTAATGAACCAACAGAAAACTAGGGGCTTAAAGCAATATACCGTATTAACGCAATTTACCAATGAATAATTCAACTCAATGAGCTAATACTGCTCTTTCTCATTAGGGAAATCGTTGCTTTTTACATCTGCAATGTATCCTGCTGTAGCGCCTTTTATTTCTTCATATAAGTTTAAGTACTGACGAAGAAATCTCGGTCTGAAACCTTTTGTTAAGCCTAACATGTCATTAACCACTAAAACCTGTCCATCACAATAACCTCCGGCTCCAATACCAATAGTAGGAATATCCAGACTTTCCGTTACGTCCTTTCCTAATTGAGCTGGTATTTTCTCCATTACAATAGCAAAACATCCTGCTTCCTGCAAAGCAAGAGCATCTGTTCTCAACTTGTTGGCTTCAGCTTCTTCTTTGGCCCTTACGGTATAAGTTCCAAATTTATATATAGACTGAGGGGTTAAGCCCAGATGTCCCATCACCGGAATTCCGGCTGTAATTATTCTTTGCACAGAATCCATAATTTCGATTCCCCCCTCAAGCTTAACGCCATGTGCACCGGCTTCTTTCATTATTCTGATAGCGGAGCTTAATGCCTCTTTTGAATTTCCCTGATAAGAACCAAAAGGCAAATCTACCACTACAAATGCTCTTTTAGCAGCTCGTACAACCGATGCCGCATGATAAATCATCTGATCTAAGGTTATTGGAAGAGTAGTTTCATGTCCGGCCATTACGTTCGAAGCCGAATCACCTACTAATAACACATCCACTCCAGCATCATCCAAAATAGTTGCCATAGAATAGTCGTAAGCTGTTAGCATAGCTATACGCTCTCCTTTTTGCTTCATTTCTTGCAGACTGAAAGTGGTTACTCTTTTTATTTCCTTATGTACAGACATGTTTGCTTAATTTTAAGAGTTAGCAAATAAAACAAAGCAAAGGTAGAAAATTGAATGTATTATATTTCTATTATGAAGAATTACACACAGACAATTTACATTTAAACCCACTTTACCAGGCATTTTGACAAAAGAGTAAAAATACTTCAAATATTATTATAGAAATTTATTGAAAATCCCTTAAATTTGCACCCCGATATGAAAGATAAGAAAGCTCTTATTTCAAGCTTAAGATTCGGAAGATTTATTCCCCATCCTTCTTTTTTTCAAAACCACCAGAATTTTATTTATTTAAAATATAACGATCAGTAATGAACGCAAATTACACCAAACTACCAGCGGTACTTTTATTAGCAGACGGCACTGTTTTTCATGGAAAAGCTGCCGGAAAAATTGGTACTACAACTGGCGAAATCTGTTTCAACACAGGTATGACTGGGTATCAGGAGATTTTTACAGATCCTTCTTACTATGCCCAAATCATGGTTACAACCAATGCACATATTGGCAACTATGGTATTCACTCAGATGAAGTTGAATCTGGAAGCATTAAAATTGCTGGATTAGTTTGTAAAAACTTCAATATTGATTACAGCAGAAAACAGGCAGACAAATCTATTCAAGATTACTTTCAAGAAGAAAACATTGTAGGAATTTCTGACATTGACACTCGTCAACTGGTAAGATATATCAGAGACAAGGGTGCTATGAATGCTATCATTTCTTCAGAAATAACCGATATTGATGAATTGAAGGCTAAATTGGCAGAAGTTCCTTCTATGGAAGGCTTAGAGCTTTCCTCTGTGGTAAGTACAAAAGAAGCTTACACTTACGGTGATGAAAATGCTCCAATAAAAGTGGCGGTTCTTGATTTAGGTATCAAGAAAAACATTTTAAGGAATTTTGACGAGAGAGGCGTATTTACAAAAGTTTTCCCCGCAAAAACTTCTTTTGAAGAAATGGAAAAATTCAATCCGGACGGATATTTTGTAAGTAATGGTCCTGGTGATCCGGCGGCAATGCCTTACGCTGTTGAAACTGTTAAAGATATTCTAAAATCCGAAAAACCGATGTTCGGTATTTGTTTGGGTCACCAGTTATTGGCTTTAGCTAATGGTATTGGCACAATGAAAATGTTTAACGGACACCGTGGAATTAACCATCCGGTTAAAAATATCATTAAAGATAAGTGTGAAGTAACTTCCCAAAACCATGGTTTTGGTGTTATTCCTGACCAAGTTAAGAATTCAGATAAAGTTGAAATTACCCACATCAACTTAAATGATCAATCTATCGAAGGAATCAGAGTGAAAGGTAAAAAAGCATTCTCGGTACAATATCACCCGGAATCTTCTCCAGGTCCACACGATTCAAGATATCTGTTTGATGATTTCGTTGAAATGTTGAAATAGAAATTTTAAGAGCCGGAAATTAATTCCGGCTTTTTTATTATCTTATCCTTAAATAAACAATAAGGATAATGAGTCTCCCTTCTTTTTATTTGCTGGCATCGTCGGGCGTTATTTTTATCATCTGTGGATTGATATTAATCAAATATCCTCCAAAAAGTATAAATGCCTTTTACGGGTATCGTACGCGCTCATCTATGAAAACGCTGGAGCGATGGAATTTTTCGCAGGTTTACTCCGCAAGAGAGATGATTAGATTAGGCTCGATCATGTTAATTATATCTTTAATCTCTCTGATTTCTCCACTAAGTGATCTTTTCAATATGATAACATGTTTGGCTACACTCGCTTTAGCTTGTATAGCATTGATTTTTAAAACAGAAAGAGCTATAAAGAAAAAGTTTGGTCACCATTAATTCCCTATTCCCAATGATAAATGACCCTATAAACAATTATCTCGCAAAACACTATATAAAAAAAAGCAACTGGCTTAGAGCTGCTGTGTTGGGAGCTAACGATGGTATTCTTTCTACGGCAAGTATTGCTGTCGGTGTAGCCGCGGCCAGCTCCACGAGAGAACCTGTTATTTTAGCTTCATTGGCCGGATTAGTTGCAGGCGCACTTTCAATGGCTGCTGGAGAATATGTTTCTGTGAGCTCACAAACTGACATAGAAAAGGCAGATATTGAACGGGAAAAATTGGAACTGGAACAAATGCCCGAGTTTGAGTTTGAAATGCTGACAAAGATTTATGAAGAAAGAGGCCTGAAACGAGAAACGGCACTTTTGGTCGCAAAAGAACTTTCGGAGCATAATGTTCTGAATGCACATATCAGGGACGAGCTTGGAATCACAGAACTGCATCAGGCAAACCCATTGCAGGCTGCTCTAGCTTCCGGAGCATCTTTCTCCTTTGGCGCTATTTTCCCATTATTGGTTTCCATTTTTCTTCCGCTAGAAAGTATGGTATATTACCAATATGGCTGTGCAATCATCTTCCTGGTTATATTAGGTGCTTTAGCGGCTAAAACCGGTGGATCAAGTATAAAGAAAGCAATTATAAGAATTACACTTTGGGGAACTATAGCCATGTTTTTAAGCGCTCTGGCTGGACATTTATCGGGTGTTAACGTCTAAAATCACAATTTTGCTTCCAACTCGCTGAAATGATGAAAGCGTCCAAACAAAAAAAGGCAGGTTAAATATAATTAACCTGCCTTTTTATCAAAAAATAAATTTCGACTAATATCTGTAGTGCTCCGGCTTAAATGGTCCTTCTATCGAAACACCTATATAAGCTGCCTGATGTGGATCTAAAACATCCAGCTCTACACCTATTTTCTCTAAATGCAAACGAGCTACCTTTTCATCTAAATGTTTTGGTAAAGTATAAACTTTATTTTCGTAAGCAGCAGTATTTGTCCATAACTCCAGTTGTGCTAAAGTTTGGTTTGTAAAAGAGTTACTCATCACAAAACTTGGATGTCCGGTTGCACAACCCAGATTCACTAATCTACCTTCAGCCAATAAAATGATGTCTTTACCATCGATTGTATATTTATCAACCTGAGGTTTGATTTCAACTTTCGTATTTCCGTAGTTTTTGTTTAACCAGGCTACATCAATTTCATTATCAAAGTGACCGATGTTACAAACAATAGCTTTGTCCTTCATCACTTTAAAATGCTCTCCTCTTACTATATCACAGTTACCTGTCGTGGTTACAACGATATCTGCCTCTTTTACCGCATTGGCAAATTTCTTCACTTCGTAGCCTTCCATAGCAGCCTGTAAAGCACAAATAGGATCGATTTCAGTAACGATTACACGTACACCTGCACTTTTTAAAGATTCTGCAGAACCTTTACCTACATCACCATATCCGGCAACTACTGCAACTTTACCAGCCATCATCACATCGGTTGCCCTTCTGATTGCATCTACCAAAGACTCACGGCATCCGTATTTGTTGTCGAATTTAGATTTTGTCACAGAGTCATTTACGTTAATAGCGGGTAAATGCAATGTTCCGTTTTTCATTCTCTCATACAAACGGTGTACTCCGGTTGTTGTCTCTTCTGATAAACCTCTAATTCCGGCAATTAATTCTGGATATTGGTCAAATACCATATTCGTTAAGTCACCACCATCATCCAAAATCATGTTTAATGGCTGACGATCTTCTCCAAAATACAAAGTTTGCTCAATACACCAGTTAAACTCTTCTTCATTCATACCTTTCCAGGCATAAACAGAAATTCCGGCAGCAGCAATTGCCGCAGCAGCATGATCTTGAGTTGAAAAAATATTACAAGAAGACCAGGTGACCTCTGCTCCTAATTCAACAAGAGTTTCAATCAGAACAGCTGTCTGGATAGTCATGTGTAAACATCCAGCAATTCTGGCTCCTTTTAAAGGTTTCGCAGCACCGAATTCCTTTCTTAACGACATTAGCCCTGGCATTTCTGCCTCTGCCAATTCAATTTCTTTTCTTCCCCATTCTGCAAGGGAAATGTCCTTAACTTTATAAGGTACGTAAGTTGTCTCTACTGATGACATATGTATATAATTTCCGACAAAGTTAGCCAATAAGCTAATCAATACCAACGCCTTAGTAAAATATCAAACTCCGCATCTCTATTATGACATTTGATTGATAACGGCACTTTGGCAGGTAAATATAAAATTGCTTAGTTTTGTAATTATTTATTTACTAGCAATCAAACAATTACTAAAATGTATCCAGAATATTTAGTTGCTCCAATGAGAGCAGATTTAACAAATGCAGGTTTTGAAGAATTAAAAACGGCAGAAGAAGTGAAGAACGCAATAGAATCTGCAGGAACTACATTTGTTGTAGTTAACTCTGTTTGTGGCTGTGCAGCTGCAAATGCAAGACCTGCCGCTAAAATTGCAGCGGAAAACACAAAAAAACCAGGTAAATTGGTTACTGTTTTTGCTGGAATGGAAAAAGATGCGGTCGATGCTGCAAGAGAGTATATGCTTCCTTATCCTCCATCTTCACCAGCTATGGCTTTATTTAAAGATGGAAAATTAGTTCACATGATTGAAAGACACCAAATAGAAGGTAGAGGTGCACAAATGATTGCGGATAACCTGATTGTTGCATTTGAACAATATTGTTAATATTTTTAAAGGCTTAAAGCAGAGAATTGCTTTAAGCCTTATATTTTGAGTTTTCCACTTTCCCTAGTGTAAAATAAAAAGTAGTTCCCATTTCCTATTTCAGGATTATTGATGGCTATCTGATAAATCTTATTAAACATAGCAAGAGATTCATCTAAACGTTTCATCTCTGCATAAGCAATTGCCTTATTATTGTTTATCCCTATTTCCAAATCTACCGATTTTATAGTAGCGTTATTTATAGAGTCTGCCACATCTGCATAATCAATAGCCTGTTTAAACTTTTTTAACTCTACAGAAATGGCGCTTAGTTTTAAATATGAAGCAATAATCCCGCGTTTATCATTTAATTTCTCGTTTGCTCTTAAGGCTTCCAAGGCGAATCTGGTAGATTCCACGAACTCGCCTCTTTTTCCATATACTACTGTAATCAAGTTATACCCCCTTGCCAGATACTTTAACCACCCTTGTTTTTTGGCAATCGCGATACCTTCTTTGCAATAGCTCTCCGCTTCGGCCAGTCCACCATGAAAAAGCAGGATATTAGCCATATTAAGGTTAATAATACATTCTCCCTTCGGGTATTTTCTGTCTCTAAAATATTGTAAGGCTTGAGTAGCATAAAATTTCACCGAATCGACCGATGTGGTCTCAAAACTTTTCATTAATCCGGAATATGCTTCAACAACGGTAGAGTCATCTTTAGATCCCTTGATGATTGTCTTAAAATCCTCTCCTTTAGCTAAATCAGTTAATAAAAAAAAGCAGAACAAGGAAAGGAAACAGTTTTTCATGTATGCAATAATAGCAAAAAGTACTTGTTTCAACCAAATCAACATAACAATGAAAAATTCGAAATATATTCGTTATTTTAATATTTTAGGTGTCGATGAAGAAATATGTTCTAACAAGTTTATTAATATCTATATATAGCATTTGTTTATTCGCTCAGAACTCAAACACAAACAGTTATGCTTACCGGGCTTCAAGGGAGAAAATTAATAACCTTATACATACTAAACTTGATGTAAATTTCGACTATTCAAAAAGGCAACTTTTAGGAAAAGCCTGGATTACGCTTAAACCTCATTTTTACGAGACCGACTCGCTAAAACTAGATGCAAAAGGAATGGATATAAAACAGGTAGCTTTGGCAAAAGACCTCGAGCTGCTTCCTCTCAAATATTCTTACGATAGCTTGGCAATAAAAATCAATTTAGACAAAAGCTATAAATCCAATGAAGAATACAAAGTTTTTATAGAATATACTGCAAAACCAGATGAATTAAAAGCAAACGGCAGTAAAGCAATTACCAGTGCAAAAGGACTTTACTTCATCAATCCTGATAGCACTGTTGCAGGAAAACCAGTACAAATCTGGACGCAGGGAGAAACAGAATCATCGTCTGTTTGGTTTCCTACCATAGATAGTCCTAATCAAAAAACCACACAGGAAATCTATATTACCGTCCCCTCAAAATACAAGACACTCTCTAATGGATTACTAATAAACCAAAGAGCCAATAATAACGGAACAAGAACAGACTACTGGAAAATGTCTTTGCCTCATGCACCTTACTTGTTCATGATGGCAGTCGGCGATTTTAGAATCATTGAGGATAAGTGGCAAAATATCCCTGTACAATATTATTTAGAACCCAAATATGCACCGCATGCAAAGGCCATTTTTGGGGATACCCCAAAAATGATTGATTTCTTTTCTAAAAAATTGGACGTAGATTACCCCTGGGAAAAATATGCTCAAATCGTTGTTAGGGATTATGTTAGTGGCGCTATGGAAAATACAACGGCAACCCTGCATGGCGACTTCGTACAGCAAACTTCAAAAGAAATACAAGACGAACATATAGGTGAAGATGTTATCGCACATGAACTTTTCCACCACTGGTTTGGTGATTATGTTACAGCAGAAAGCTGGGGAAATTTAGCTATTAACGAATCCTTTGCCAATTTTAGCGAAATGCTCTGGAGAGAGCATAAATATGGTAAAGATGAAGGTGATGCAAAAAACTATGAAGATTTACTTACTTACCTCAATGATTCATCTGCAAAAGAGAAGGATCTAATCAGATATTACTATAGGGATAAGGAAGATATGTTCGATTTGGTGTCTTACCAAAAAGGTGGAAGGATATTAAATTTATTGAGAAGCTACATTGGAGAAGAAGCCTTCTTCAAATCGTTGCATCTTTTTCTCAAACAAAATGCGTTTAAAACTGGTGAAGCCCATCAATTTCGCCTGGCGATTGAAGAGGTTACGGGCCGTGATATGAGTTGGTTCTTTAACCAGTGGTTTTTTGGAAATGGCCACCCGGAATTAGACATTAAATATCAATGGAATGAAAAGAACAAAACACAATACGTTTTCGTAAAACAGCTGCAAAGCAACAAGATATATACGCTTCCTGTTAAAATAGATATTTACAGCAATAATCAGGTTGAAAGACTGGCTACTACTCTTACTAAATCGATAGACACACTAACTTTTAAACTTGACAGGAAGCCCGATCTGGTTAACGTAGATGCGGAAAAAGTTCTATTGGCAAAAAAAACAGATCATAAATCTATGGAAGAATATGCATTTCAGCAGAAAAATGCCCCTCTTTACCTGGATAGATTAGAAGCTCTGGAGGCCGCAATGGCAAATTTAACAGACAAAAAGTCAACCCAAATCATACAAAATGCTTTACAAGATCCTTCCTATAGAATTAGAATAAAGGCAATTGAATCTTTAAACTTACAAAAGACATCACATCGGGGATTTGCTATTAATACTTTAAAGAAGCTAGCCGAGGAAGATCCTAAAAATCTTGTAAGAACCGCCGCAATTGACGTTCTTGCCCGAACCAGAGATAAAAACTTCACCAAACTCTTTGTTTCTGCTCTTAACGAAAATTCTTACGCAATCCAATCCGCTGCACTCTCTGCGCTTACAGCGCTTAATTTTAATCTTGCGCTGGAGAATGCCCGAAAACTGGAAAAAGATGCCGAAGGTTCATTAACATCAGCTATAGTTTCCATTTATGCCAGCAACGGTGATACTAACGACTTTTATTACGTACAAAAATCTTTCAGGGACGCTTCTCTTAATGAGAAGATTATAATGATACAGGACTACGTTGTTATGCTTGCTAAGCAAACAGACACAAAAACGGTAAAAGAAAGTATTGATGAGCTTTACAAAATAGGCATACAAAACAAAAATTACGGAATAGATAAATACGTTGTTGGCCTTTTAGATACTTTTATTATCTACAAGAAAGAAGAGCTTCCAAAAGTCACTTTGGGAATTAAGGCCCAAACGGAAGAACAGATAAAATATGCGGAAGAAAAAATCAACTCACTTTTAAAAATGTAACAGAGAGTTTTTTATTTATTTTTATTTCTAATCATTTGCTCCAATTGATCCCACATATTGTCGGGAATTATCTCCAGACCATTTAACTGACCAGCTCCCTGCAGCCACTCTCCTCCGTCAATTGTAATAACTTCTCCATTGATATATCCCGAATAATCGGAGAGTAAATAAGCGGCTAAATTTGCCAGTTCCTGGTGCTCTCCTACTCTTTTTAAAGGAACCCGATTTTTAAAATCAAATTTTTGAGCCAAATCTCCCGGTAGCAAACGATCCCACGCTCCTTTGGTAGGAAATGGCCCCGGAGCAATCGCATTGGTCCTGATTTGATATTTACCCCATTCAGCAGCCAAAGATCTGGTCATAGCCAAAACGCCTCCTTTGGCACAAGCGGAAGGTACTACATATCCCGAACCGGTGAAAGCATAAGTTGTAACAATATTCAAAACCGAAGCGGGTTGTTTCTCCTTTATCCAGTGCTTTCCAAAAGCCAGAGTACAATTAGCCGTCCCCTTTAAAACAATATCAATTACTGTACTAAAAGCATTCGACGAAAGTCTCTCAGTAGGAGAAATAAAGTTACCTGCAGCATTATTCAATAAGCCATCTATTCTGCCAAACTTATCCAAACCAGCTTGCAACATCAGCTCAACCTGTTCGTAATCCCTTATATCGCAAGCAATCGGAAGCACAGCCGACCCGGTTGATTCCGCCAGTTCATGAGCAGTATTTTCCAGCACATCATATTTTCGGGATGTAATAACAACATTTGCTCCAAGTTGCAACAAACTAGTCGTCATAGATTTCCCTAAACCTGTGCCGCCACCAGTAACAACATAAGTTTTACCTTTTAGAGCATTGTCCCTTAACATTGGCTGATTAGCTTTCATATCAATTCGTATTTTTCAAACAACGTCATGCTGTTTTATTTGTTTACTTTTTCGCTTTAAGATTATCAATAATGGTTTTGATAATCAACCTTGTTCTTGGTGACCACCATTGCTCCAAAACTTTCCTCAAGGTTTCAGATTGATCTTCAGAGACTTTTTTGATAAGACTTTTTCTTAGATTCGATTTACTTTGCTGCCACGTGGTATAATCATACTGCAAATATTCCTGTATTTTCTTTTCTGCTGCTGTCATTAAGGAATCGATATTTGCTGAGGCATCAATTAATCCAATTTGTTTAGCTTCTTCAACCGTAAATAGTTTACCTTCTAAAATACTTTGGTAGGCTTTGCCTTTGCCAATCCAAAATGCATAAAGTTCGAAGATACTATCGGGAACAATAATTCCTACCGGAACTTCGTTCAAACCAATAATATAGTTACCTTCTGACATTATTCTATAATCGCAGCATAAAGACAATACACAACCGCCGGCAGGACTATGCCCACTAATCGCCGCAATCATAGGTTTTTGAAAAGCTGTTAAAATTTTTACCAACTCCAGAAAATCAATCCAAAAAGATTCAATTTCAGTTTCATCATAATCGTAAAGTTCTATCAAATCCAATCCGGCAGTAAAAAAGCCATTTTTACCGGTTAAAATAACACCGCCAATATTTTGGTCCTGCTGGATATTACCAATCATGGTCTTCAGCTCATTTACCATTTCCCGATTTATAGCATTAGATGATCCTCTGTCTAATGCTATAATCGCGACTTTTT
The DNA here is from genome assembly GCF_000190735.1 of Pseudopedobacter saltans DSM 12145. Classification (GTDB taxonomy): domain Bacteria; phylum Bacteroidota; class Bacteroidia; order Sphingobacteriales; family Sphingobacteriaceae; genus Pseudopedobacter; species Pseudopedobacter saltans. The sequence goes on along the minus strand of NC_015177.1, from coordinate 4,277,049 downwards.
CTCTAATAGTTACTTTTAATGTATTCATAACTAATTCACATTATAATGTATCACCTTCCTTCCAATATGTCCTTTCAAATCCGTTCCCTCTATCACTATCCTGTATTTCCCCTGCCCGTCAGCATTAAAGAATGAGAATTTTGCATTTCCTACAGAATCGGTTATTACTCTTGGATTCCAGTAAATTGTACTTCGGTAATCTCTCATGCTTGTGATACCTTCCGGCTTATCATAATTAGGCGAATAAAATTCCTTTGCAACAAATAAACCAATTGGCATATAAGAAATTATACCCGGAGAATAGCTATTAGAGAAACCGCCACCTCCACCTCGTTTAGTATTGATAACAATAACACCTCCTGATCCACGTGAACCATAAATAGCGGTATAACTGATATTTTTTAGGATTTCTACGCTCTCTACATCGTTTGGATTTATAGCATTCAACATATCTGGTTCTACATACATTCCATCCAGGATAATTTGCACCGGATTGCCCATATTTCGCATAAAATAAGCTTCACCATTCTGGAAGATAAGTCCCGCGACTTTTCCCTGTAATGCAAATTCCATAGTAGGCGCATTTTCCAAATCTTTCGCTCCAATAATCATATCGGCATTTCCCGGGCCATTTAAATTAGATGAGTTTTCAAGTTCTTTTTTCTTTTCTATCACTTTTACTTCTTCCAGCATAATAGTTCTGTCTACCATACCGTACTTTAACAATTCCTCATACTGTGTTTTACTGCTCTTCAAATAAGCCAACATAGACGAACTGATATTAACCGATAAATCGTTTTGCTTTATTTTCGGGATAACCTGGTCTCTTATATCATCTTCCATTTCTATCTCCACAAATTTTTTCCCTTTTTCAGATCTCGCCTGAATTACGAATTTGGTACTGTCCGGAAAGAACAGGCTATCAATTACAAATTCTCCATTTTCATTTGCTGTCGCTTGAATAATAGAAAGGTTCTTTCCTCCGAAAGCTATAATAGAAGCATTTGGAACAACTTTTTTATTATTTTTCACTTGTCCCCTTAAAGCCAGCGTATGTTCTGGTTTGTATTTTAGATTTGGCCAGCTTTGGTTCAAAACATCTGTCCATTTAAATCTCCGCCAACCTTGTGTCAATAACAAATTATCAAGTTGCTCTAACTTAGTTGCGTCCTGGTTTACGAAGTAATAATTAGGATTTTCAATATTTCCCCTTAAATCGGAGTTTAATAGTAATTCTGAAAGAATTGTATTTTCCTCCTCTTCAATAACCGGAACTTTAGTCTCGTCAATTACTGCAACAGAATATGAACCTACAACATTCTCTGCTTTCGGATCTTTGGTATTTAAAGAAACACTCACTTTCTCTCTGGGGCGGTATGTTCCTTTCAACCCCGAGGTTGCCATTTTCAGGTAATTGTCCTTATTTACAAAGAACAGGCGTTCGGCTAAAGGCTGCATCAATTCATTGAATAAAGTAACCTGAGAAATTCCCAATGGAAAATCTTTCAGTGAAAACTTTACCAGAAACCCTCCCTGATCGGACAGTTTGGCTTTTGCAGAATAGATCAAATTCCCTGAAGATTGCGCTACAAGATTAAGATCTTTTCCCAGGTTATTCGAAATAAACGGATTATTCGCCATTACTCTTAATACTACACTATCTACTTCAGCCCTTTGCGACAAACTCAAAATAATTCCTTCTTTTTTAGATTCGGGCAATGGATATTTACGTTCACTCCCGTCCTGAAATTTAAGTACACCAAAATACTTTTTACCCATTTCAGGGCTAAGATAAAAACTGCCAATCCCTTTATATTTTGGATTTACAAGCGCAACAGGATTTCCTGAATCATCTTCAATATGTCCTTTTATATCAGCACCTAAACCATCCGACTTTAAAATTTTAAACCCTACTCGGGACCTCAATCCCTCTACCAAATCTCCCCCTTCAGGAAAAAATTGCAAACTGTACTCACTGGATGTATGAGTTACCGGAATAACTTTATCAACAACAGCCCTGTCCGTTACCTTCAACGAAGTTGTTATCATACCCGTTTTCTGACTTGACATTGGCTGACTGAACTTAATTTGCGCATTCCCCTGTGCATCCGTTGTTACCTTCCCTCTAAAAGCGTCTTTACCATCCAACTCAATCTTATAAGCAACTTCTCTGTTTGCATATGGATTTCCCTCAATATTTTTATAGTTGATGGTTGCAACAACCTGTTCCTGATTTCCAGAAGGTGTAAATGCATAATGGGTTTCCACAATGGTTTGATTTGTTCGAATATCCCCAACTTTAAAGATATGATCGTAATAATAATCAGTATCAAAGTTTCTCATCCAATTGGTGTATGCCCGTATCCGGTAGTTACCTTCTTTCAGAGTATCCGGCAATGTAAAATTCCCCCAGCCCGTACCTACTGTTAGCGGAATCCTAATCCTTTTTTTTACCTGATTTTTCTGATCTAATAACTCGGCATACAGCAGATTACTTTGTGGCGAAAAACTCAAATCTTTAGAGTTTAGCACATAAGCCTTAAACCAAATTTCGTCTCCACTGGCGTAATAAGGCTTATCCGTATGTAGATAAACTTTTTCCTGAATGTATTTACCGTTATATTTTTCAAACGAATCTACCAGAGTCTGCAGGGAACTTACGCCTGGTATAAAACCTAATAAAGAGCAAACTAAAAAACAAAGTGCTGCATAGGTAAGGTTTTTCATGATTATGTGATTTTCTGTTTATAATTTTATAATTCTATCGAATAAAAAAACCTCTTTATAAAAGAGGTTTACTGTATTAAAAGCGATTTTTCCACATCATACTTTCTACCGGTCTTGTTGTCTTGTTATTGTATTTGGCATTGCTTTTTGTAGCATAAAATGTTTCTATGTCTCCTTCAACAACAAAATAAATAAGTTGACCAATAGGCATTCCTGTATAAACACGAACCGGTTGAGCCACGGATATTTCTAAAGTCCAGGTATTACAAAATCCTACATCGCCTTTTCCTGCCGTAGCATGAATATCAATCCCTAGTCTTCCTGTACTGGATTTACCTTCCAAAAAAGGCACATGTCTATGCGTTTCTGTATATTCTAATGTGACTCCAAGATACAAAGTACCCGGATGCAAAACATAACCTTCTTTAGGGATTTCAAAATGTTCTATTTCGTTGTGTTTTTTAGCATCTAATACCCTGTCTTTATATACCGCCAGATATTTCCCTAAATGTACATCATAGGAATTTGTCCCTAAACATTCCCTTTTAAACGGTTCTATAATGATTGAGCCCTCTTCTATTTCTTGCAGTATCCTCTTATCGGAAAGAATCATTGTGTCTCTTGATTTTATTCTCTAAAATATGATTAATTTAAAATAGTTTTGTAATTAATTAAATTTATAAAATGCCGCTAATCCATTTAGAAGAAGTTTCTCCTCAAACCTTTATAGGTTTATGGAAAATTGAAGAAAGCGCCGAATATTTAGAAAAAAAACTTCAGCTAAAAGCACATGAGCTTTCCGTATTAAGATCTTTGCAGGGAGAAAAGCGGAATCTACACTGGCTGGCAACCAGAGTATTACTTCGTAAGATGCTCTCTACCGAAGAGTATATAGATTGCCAACCCGACGAAAATGGGAAACCGATCCTATTAAATCTCCCACATAAAATATCTCTCAGCCATTCGTATGACTACGCTGCTGTTATGATTTCGTTGGAAAAAGAAGTAGGAATAGATATCGAAATTATTAAGGAAAAGATAGACCGTGTAAAACATAAATTCCTCAGTGATACCGAACTCGCTTTTATAGAAAAAAAACATAATCTGGAACATCTTTACGCTTGCTGGTGCGCAAAAGAAGCCCTTTATAAACTGAACGGAAAAAAGGAAACATCTTTTAAAGACAATATTCATTTAAATCCCTTTATCTTTCAGGCGAATGGCTCAATACAAGCCAGCATAAGCAAGGAAGGTGGAAACAGGGAATTCCGGGTCAATTATCGCAAATTTGGGAATTACATGTTAGGCTATGTAAAGGGAGATTAGCTTAATTTAAATGATCCCTTTATTAAATTGGTCATTGGTATCTTCAAGCTTATCGTCCTCTCAAACAACCAGACTTTTCTGTCTTCGAACTTCAGACTTAAAAGCTTAAATTTGCATCATGCAACAGAATAAGATAGTCATTTTTGAAGATTGGGGATTAACGGATTATGAAGAGGCCTGGGCCAGACAAGAAGATGTCTTTTATAAAACTGTCGCCATTAAAACTGAAAACAGAAACTTTCCCGAAACAGCTAAAGAAACATCCAATTTCTTAATATTTACAGAGCATCCGCATGTTTATACCTTGGGCAAGAGCGGCAAGCCGGAAAATTTACTGTTAGACGAGGACGGCTTACAAGAAAAACACGCCACTTATTACAAAATAAACCGAGGCGGAGACATAACCTATCACGGTCCCGGACAAATTGTGGGTTACCCTATCCTCGATTTGGACAATTTTTTTACTGACATCCACTTGTATCTCAGAACCTTAGAAGAGGCTATTATTTTAACATTAAAAGATTATGCCATAGAAGCAGGACGATATGAAGGATATACCGGTGTCTGGATTGATGCAGACAACGAAAAAGCCAGAAAGATTTGCGCCATGGGTGTCCGATGTAGCCGCTGGGTAACTATGCATGGTTTTGCATTTAATGTCAATACCGATCTTTCTTATTTTGGAAATATCGTCCCTTGCGGAATAGATGATAAAGACGTTACATCTATGAAACGTGAATTAGGAAAAGAGGTCGATCTGGAGGACGTTAAAGAGACATTAAAGAAGCATATTGCCAGCTTGTTTGGAATGCAGATTCAATATAGTTAAAATCAATAGGTGTTTATCTTCTGCTCAAGCTTCAAAAGCATCATCAATCAATAATATAAAAACAAAAAATATTACGTATTTTCATTAGTAGAAATATGCAGGTAAACGACAGAATACCCCGGACGAAATATACATTGCAAAAACAATGATTTAGCCCTAAATTCTGTCATACTTATATTTTAAACCTTCTACTATGAAAACTATTTACAAAACTATTACTCTAGCATTCTTATTGCAATTAACGCAATTTTCATTTGCTCAAAAACTAATTCCTGGTTTCGATAAAAAAGAATACATAGCATTACTAAAATTAACAGCCAAGAACAGCGATCCCGCAGTCGTTAAACATATCCCGTTTCCTGAAAATTACACCATGTTATACCGTTCTCCGGTAATGGGCCTCGATAATGTATGGGAACTTTGGAAAAATACCGACAATATCGGTGTAATCAGCGTTCGCGGTTCTACCGCAAAAACAGAAAGCTGGTTAGCTAATTTTTATGCAGCATCCATCCCTGCTAAAGGGACATTGAATCTATCAAAAACGAATCACTTTGACTACGAATTGGCACAAAACCCCAAGGCAGCAATACATACAGGCTGGTTAGTTTCTACAGCTTTCATTATGCAGGATCTTGTCCCTAAAATAGATTCTTGTTATAAGGACGGGATTAAGGACTTTTTAATTACGGGACATAGTCAGGGTGGAGCTATCTCTTACCTGATTACTGCGTATTTATATAATTTACAAAAGAGAGGAACCATTCCTACAGATATCAGATTTAAAACCTATTGCAGCGCTGCTCCTAAACCCGGAAATTTATTTTTTGCTTATGATTATGAACTCATGACAGCTGGCGGATGGGCCTTCAATGTCATCAATGCTAGAGACTGGGTTCCGGAAATGGCATTAACCGTTCAAACGGTCGACGATTTTAATAATGTAAACCCTTTCGCATTTTTCAAGGAAAGTATAAAAAAACAGTCATTCCCCAAAAATCTTGCTTTAAGATATTTCTATAACAAATTAGACCGACCGGCTAGAAAAACGCAACGCAATTATCAGAAATACCTGGGAAAAAAGATAGCCGGATATGTACATAAATATCTTCCTGAATTTGAAGCACCAATTTATTTTAAAACCAGCAATTACGTTCGTACCGGGACAACTATTGTTTTGCCCGAGACAGGAGATTATACTGTAAAATACCCCGACAACAAAGAAAAATTCATGACACATCATCAACCCGAAGCATACCTCTATCTGGCAGAAAGGATGAAATAGCAGCAAAAATCAAACACCAAGAGTTGTTTGTCTCTTAGCATATTCGCTACCAAAAAATTGCTCTAATAATTCCGTTAGCCCAAACGTGGTACACTTCCTTTATTTTTAATTTACATTGTAGTTCAGAAGCTATAAAATCTATCGGGATGTCGGAAATTTAAAAATCAAACTCCAGGATATTTTCATCCTGAAGCATAGTCTCAACAAAAAAATCATGATTTTTCGGGCTACCTATAGCAATCCAGGTACCCGAAATAATTCCATTGGCCAGACGCTGTCCACCTCTTTTTATCTTTAATTTATATTTCTTTAACGATTCTTCATAGATATCCAATCGTTCCCCATCATACTTTTTTACAATCTTATATACACGCATTGTATATCTCCTTTCAAAAAATTCTTCTACTACCGGAAAAAATAAGAGAGATAGTAGAGCGACAAGAGTAACACCTATTGCCTGCTCAATATATCCGGCACCAACTGACATTCCTAAAGCAGAAACAATCCATATTACGCATGCAGTAGTTAGCCCAGAAACTCTGTTTTCATCTTTAAAAATAACGCCTGCACCCAAAAAGCCTATACCGGTAACAATATTAGCAGCAATCCGATCATGGCTATTAACCCCAATTTTAACAGAAAGAATCGTAATCAGGGTCGAACCAAGACCAATCATGATCATGGTTTTTAATCCTGCTTGCTTGTTTCTAAATTCTCTTTCGGCTCCAATAACGCCACACAATAAAGTAGACCACAAAAATTTGTTAACCTCCGATTGGGTTAAGAAATGTGAATTGTCTATAAATTGATCTAAGTTCATACCTCTTATGAATAAGCTAATTAATTTTTATGTTTGAATTTAACTCAAAAAAGCCAGATATAATTATTTTAAATTTTCCCGGACTTTTTCCAAAACAAAAGAGCAAAATCTCTGGCAAAGTTAACATAGTTTACTACTTTGCTATTTTTCAATAGCGTCGTCCCAATCTCATTCAGTAAATTAGTTACTTAGCTATGGAATTGTAGCTTATACCCTGACTTTACAACAAAACACAAATGCCAATGACATTTAATAATTCAAAAATTAGACAAGTAAAAGCGATTTTCATACTCTCTCTTTTATGTACAAATTTTCTCGCATGGGGAGGAGATATCAAAAAAGAAAAGAAACCCGGCAAAAGCGAATGGGTTTATCCGGGCCCCAATGGTAAGTTAGTGTATAAAAAAACGCCAAAAGGTGATCAGATTATAGATTTCTCTCATGCCGGATATATGGGTGGTGGAGTAGCTCTACCAGATGTCGCGGTAAAAGTTACTGTAAAACCTCTGGTTGCAGATGCTGACTGTACTAATTTAATCCAGGCGGCCATTGATAAAGTATCTGCTATGCCTTTAGATAAAAACGGTTTTCGGGGAGCCGTTTTACTTGAATCAGGGACCTATCCATGCTCGCAACCTATAAGGATAATGACGGACGGCGTAGTACTTCGTGGAAGTGGAAAATCAGCTACAGGAAGTATAATCTCCATGTATGGAGAAAAACATACTGCAGTAATTCTATCAAATATGCCCAATCAGCGCGGCGGAAACCGTTCGGGAGAAAATACTAAAAGTGTAATCTCTACAAAGATAACCGATAAATATATCCCGGGAGGGAGTGTCAGTTTCAATGTAGAAAATACTTCTGGATTTAAAGTCGGAGATAATATTGAAATCAAAAAACCTGTAACTGAAAAATGGGTTAAATTTATGCAGATGGATGATTTGGTACGTGATGGCAAACCCCAAACCTGGATGAAAGCGGGTTCAATGTTAAGTACAGAACGCCGCATTGCAGCTATCAACGGAAATAAAATCAGTCTAGACGTACCGTTGGTAGATTCTTACGATGCAGAATACACCAATGATGAAACCGTAATGGTACTGGCAAATAATAACAAAAGACTAAAACAAGCGGGACTGGAAAACCTACGCATAATATGCCCTCCGCAAGCCGTAAATCACACTGCAGCTCTTTATTACGCCGTAAGATTAAATGGAGAAGATTGCTGGCTGAAAGACCTTGACCTGCTCGAAACGATGGAAAGCGTAGGCACAAACGGTCGGAGAATTACCGTTCAACGTGTTGCTGTTGTTCGTAAAGCGAAACATGAAGGCTCGTCAAAGCCCGCAGAATTCGCTCCCAATGCCGGGCAAATTCTACTGGATCGTTGCTCTGTTGAAGGCGATAATATATGGTTCGTAGCGCTGGGTGCAGGACAAACTGGCCCCATTGTATTTCTAAATTGCAATTTTACCGGCAATGGCCGCATTGAAGGCCACCAACGCTGGAGTACAGGCATGCTGCTTGACAATTGCAACGTACCAAACGGTGGAATCGATTTCAAAAACAGAGGAAGCATGGGCTCGGGACACGGTTGGGGAACAGCCTGGTCGGTAGCATGGAACTGCAATGCAGATAGCTATGTCAACCAAATTCCACCTGGCACTTACAATTGGGTAATTGGTAGTAAAGGAAAAAGCACTCCGCTACGAAGGCCGTTTAATAGTGATGGTCCGTATCTGCCGGAAGGCATCTTCGACTCTCCTAACATTCGTGTGAATCCTACCAGTTTGTATTTAACGCAACTGGAAGAAAGGCTGGGCAAACAAGCCTTAAAAGCAATTGGATATTAATTTAACTGCAAAGGGAAACAGGCTTTAACACCTATATTTTAACTATATCACATTGGTAATATAAAAAAACGCTGACAAAAACTTAAGTTTCTGTCAGCGTTTTTTTATCGCTTTAAGCTTTTAGCCTACCGCATTGAGCTTTACAACATTACATCATTCCGCCCATGCCACCACCCATTGGAGGCATTGCTGCTGCAGAACCACCTTCTTCTGGCTCATCTGCTAGTACACATTCTGTTGTTAATAACATAGAAGCGATTGATGCTGCATTCTCTAAAGCTACACGAGAAACTTTAGTTGGATCAATAACACCTGCTGTGATTAAGTTTTCGTAAACATCTCTGCGAGCGTTATAACCGTAATCTGCAGAACCTTGTTTTACATTATGAACAACGATAGATCCTTCAACACCTGCATTTTCGCAGATTTGACGTAAAGGTTCTTCGATAGCTCTTTTGATAATGTTGATACCAGTAGTCTCATCTTCGTTCTCTCCTTTTAAATCTTCTAACGAAGCAACTGCTCTGATGAAAGCAACACCTCCACCAGCAACAATACCTTCTTCTACTGCAGCTCTTGTTGCATGTAAAGCATCATCAACGCGATCTTTTTTCTCTTTCATTTCTACCTCTGTTGCTGCACCAACATAAAGTACCGCTACACCGCCAGCTAATTTAGCTAAACGCTCTTGTAACTTCTCTCTGTCGTAATCAGAAGTAGTTGTTTCAATCTGAGCTTTGATTTGATTAACGCGAGCTTTTATATCATCTGCATTACCAGCGCCATTAACTAAGATTGTATTGTCTTTATCTACAACAACCTTTTCAGCTTGTCCTAAGAAAGAAAGATCAGCATTTTCTAATTTGAAACCTCTTTCTTCCGAAATTACAGTACCTCCTGTTAAGATAGCGATGTCTTCTAACATAGCTTTTCTTCTATCACCAAAACCTGGCGCTTTAACAGCCGCTACTTTCAGAGAACCACGGATTTTGTTAACTACTAATGTAGCCAATGCTTCACCGTCTAAATCTTCTGCAATAATTAAAAGAGGCTTTCCTGTTTGAACTTGTTTTTCTAAAACCGGCAACAATTCTTTCATATTGCTGATTTTTTTGTCGTAGATTAAAATATAAGGATTTTCTAATTCTACTTCCATTTTATCGGCATTGGTTACGAAGTAAGGAGAAAGATAACCTCTGTCGAATTGCATACCTTCTACCGTTTTAACTTCAGTTTCAGTACCCTTTGCCTCTTCAACAGTAATTACACCGTCCTTACCTACTTTACTCATTGCTTCCGCAATTAGAGACCCGATAACGTCATCGTTATTTGCCGAGATAGAAGCAACTTGCTTGATTTTGTTATTATCTTCGCCTACCGCTTGAGATTGAGATTGTAAATTTTCTACAACAACGGCAACTGCTTTATCAATACCACGCTTTAAATCCATCGGATTTGCACCCGCAGCAACGTTTTTAATACCAGCTGTAATAATAGCTTGCGCTAATACAGTTGCAGTAGTTGTTCCGTCACCTGCAATATCAGCAGTTTTAGAAGCTACTTCTTTTACCATTTGTGCTCCCATGTTCTCTAAAGCATCTTTCAATTCGATTTCTTTAGCAACAGAAACACCGTCTTTGGTAACTACTGGCGATCCGAATTTTTTGTCAATAATTACGTTTCTACCTTTTGGACCTAACGTAACTTTTACAGCATTCGCTAATTTATCAACTCCGTTTTTTAAAGCATCTCTAGCTTCAACATTATATTTAATTTGTTTTGCCATTTTCTTTTATAGTATTGAGTTTAAAATAAAGGAATCAAGCTTTTAAAGCTCTCTTACACCCTTTTTACTTTATATTTTTATTTTTTTTTAATCAAAGGACATCGTTAAATGCGCCTCTTACCTCATACTTATTTATAATACCGCGTAAATGTCTTTTTCGCTCATGATTAAGTAATCTTTACCCTCGTAAGAAAACTCGGTACCAGAATACTTTCCATAAATAACTATGTCTCCTACTTTTACTGAAGGTTTTTTCGCATCAGCATCTTGTTCAGAAACTGAAACTACAACTCCTTTAGAAGGTTTTTCTTTTGCGGTATCCGGGATATAAATACCTGAAGCTGTTTTTTCTTCCGCTGCAGCAGGCTCAACAATAACTCTGTTTCCTGTACCTGCGATAGGTCTAATGTTTAACGCCATAATTATATTTATTTTTTAAGTTTTTGAGTTTATTTATTTTTCTACCTTTTCTTATCACAGAATATGCCAAACGCTATTTCTGACAGTTTTTCACCAAACGATGTCAATAAAACAATATTTTCAAAAAATTCGGTGCCAGCTTGACAGAGTTTAAGTTAAAAATCTGACAAGCGAATTTCTTTGATTATTGCATAAAATCATATCCTTTGATGATGAAGATTTAAAAATTTCTGACAATATAGTCAGAAATTACGAAAGTGCTAAAAACAAAAAAGCCACCCTATATAGGTGGCTTACAAATTATATTTTACACTAAATTATTTCTTAGTAGTATCTGCTTTATCTCCACTTTGTGGCATTGCAGGCAATGATGAAGGAAGTGCAGTTTTGTCTATTTGTTCCTGAATCCTTGATTTTGATGGGTTCACACTACCGCCTGTAGAAGTAGTAGCCGTAACATTGATTAACACAGCAATTACAAATAACGCGATAGCCAAACCCCAACTACCTTTTTCCAAAAAGTCGCCGGTTCTTTGTACGCCCATAATATTGTTTGATGATGAAAAACCAGAAGTCAAACCTCCGCCTTTTGGGTTTTGCACCAACACGATAAGTACCAACAGGATAGCGATAACAATCGCCAAAATAATCAAAAAAGTTGTCATATATCTTTAATTAACCTTTAATTCTAAATATTTTATTTGGCTGGCAAAGTAAGCGTTTTTTTCCGGATATTTCAAACTTAATTTTTTGTAAATATCTAAGGCCTTGTGATAAAGCATTTGTTCAACATATACTCGGGCCAGCGTTTCGGAAACTAATTCATTATTGTCTTCCGAACTTCGCTTTGCTTTATTTTCTGTATCAATTTTATCTGCTCTTGGAGCAGTAATATGAGGTTCTTCTTTTATAAATCTTTCGATAATATGATGTTGCTTATTTATCATAAAATCGAATGGCACCGTCTGTTTATTGTTTTCAACTTCATCAACAGAAGTGATATGGAATATATTTTCGACAATCTGATGTTCCAACGCATCTTTTGGAGAAGAGTTTTCGGGAGCGGGGTTATCCAAATAATAATCCGCATAAGGCCTGATATTCTCGTATTGCTTTCTTGTCTTGTTTAACCACCACAGAAAAGTATAAGGTAATCTTTCCTCATGATATCGAAATATATTCCCTTGCTCTTTAATTGCAGGTAAGTTTTCTGAACTTGAATCGGACTCTTCTTCAATCTTCTTAACGACTTGATCCCCTTCCTTTAAAAATTCGTCGCCAATGGTTTCTATATACGGAGCTCCCTGAACAGTCGATTCTTCTAAAAGGTTATCAATTTCTACCTCAACCTTCTCCTCTCCACTTGTTGTATGATCTCCAAACGCCTCTATTTCAATTTCTTCCTCGGAGATTTGTATTTCTTCTGCAACACTAGAAATTTCTGGTTCTAAATGCGGTGTAATTTCTTCATAGACTTCTTCCTCCTCCAATTCAATGGACTCATCCAGATCTCCAGCATATGCAAATCTTTCTGGCTGATGGATGAGATCATACAGTACATTTCTGGACGGAACATTTGCCGCTGCTTCTGCCAGATACCTATCATAAGACGAGCTCCCCACCGAACTTTTCGCCGCTAAAAGATAAAAGGCATGACAATAAGGATATGTTTCCTTTAAGGCAACTATATCCTCAAGATCTTTTTCGGACAGGTTCTGTAAATCGAAAAAGCCTTTTAAAGTCGATTCCTCTATATTTTTTTGCTCTTCTTTCTGCACTCTTAATATTCTGACTTGTGAAATTAATAAAACACTACCAATTAGCAAAAGCTCTGTTGTAAATGTCTTCGGTTAACTGTGTATTGATATCTTTTATTAAAGACTGTTCTACACTTGCAAAAGGTGTTGTCGACGAAAAATCTTTATACCTGGTAAAACTTTGATCAAAACTTTTATCTGGCTCAATAGCATTTACATACTTAACCTGAACGGTAATAGACAATCTGTTCTGAGCCGCAGTTGGAATATTCCCTCCCTGAATAGAAACCGGCTGGACATTATAAGCGGTAATTTTACCTTCGAAATTAGCATCTCCATCTGTTCTTATAAAACTTAAAGATGTTTGGTTTCTTATACGTTCTTTCAAGGCCTCTGTGAAAGATTGGCTTAACGTGGGAACTACCAGCGGAGCGACATTTTCAAATAAAGAAACCGAAACTGTTTTCATTCCCGCAGATATCGAACCTCCGGTAAAGGAATATATTCCGCAACCTTTTACAATAAAAAGAAAAGGTAGTAGTAAATATAAAATGAACTTCTTTTTCATCAGTTAAGGTTTAGTTCTTTAATCTTCCTGTAAAGTGTACGTTCTGATATACCTAATTCTTCAGCAGCAGATTTTCTTTTTCCTTTATGTTTCTTTAATGCCTTTTTTATCATATCAGCTTCTTTGTCAATCAAAGACAAAGATTCTTCTATTTCTTCTGCTTCTGTGTCATCAATCCTATAATTTTCATTTCTTGCAGGCACTGCTGGCTGGATAGTTAAAGAAGCATTATTACTTTCCGGCACACGCATCTGAATATCTCCATCGTCGTATAACGTATTCAAAATATGTGGATTATTCTCAGCAAAAGTCGAAGTGTTACCTCCATTTTTAATGATATCAGCTACCAATTTTTTCAGCTCTACCATATCCTTTTTCATATCAAAAAGAACTTTATATAAAAGGTCTCTTTCCGAAAAATCCTCTTTTTTCGAAGAACCAATCATCATTGGCAACGAACTGGTCATGTTTTCGGCTGGGATATAATGTAACAAAGTTTGCCCTGTAATGTATCTCTCCTTTTCCAAAACAGATATTTGTTCGGCAATATTTTTCAACTGTCTAACGTTTCCAGGCCAGGAGTAGTTAGAAAGCACTTCTATAGCATCAGGAGAAAGAGCTACGTTAGGCGAACGGTACTTATCTGTAAAATCTGCCACAAATTTCCTGAACAAAAGATAAATATCTTCTTTTCTTTCTCTTAGTGGCGGTATTTTCAAAGGCACTGTATTTAAACGGTAATAAAGATCTTCTCTAAATTTCCCCGCCTTTACAGCGCCGTACATATCAACATTGGTAGCCGCTACTACTCTTACGTTTGTCTTTTGCACTTTAGAAGATCCCACACGGATATATTCCCCCGATTCCAATACACGAAGTAATCTGGCCTGAGTTCCTAAAGGTAATTCCCCAACTTCATCCAAAAAAATCGTTCCGCCATTTACCACTTCAAAATAACCTTTTCTGGCCTCATGTGCTCCTGTAAATGAACCTTTTTCGTGACCAAAAAGCTCAGAATCTATAGTCCCTTCGGGAATAGCACCGCAGTTAACAGCAATAAACGGCCCGTGTTTACGAGCGCTCAATTGATGGATTATATGGGAAAACACTTCCTTACCCGACCCACTTTCTCCCGTAATTAAAACTGTAATATCTGTAGGAGCGACTTGTCTGGCAATATCGATAGCTCTGTTTAAAAGCACTGAGTTACCTATAATACCGAACCTTTGTTTTATATCCTGTACATCCATTTCTTATGAGTATTGAGATGAGATTTGAGATGTGAGATATTAGACTTGAGACTATATACCTATGTCTCAATACAACTCAAACCTCACATCTATTGTCTCACATCTATCTGATTAAACAACTTTACCTATTAACGTAGCACTTGTTGCTCTTTCAATTAATACATTTACGTATTGTCCTGGTTTATAAGCATCAGAAACTGGGAACACAACCATACAGTTCTGGTCGTTTCTTCCGCAATAGTCTTCTTTAGATTTTCTGGAAAAACCTTCTATCAATACCTTCTCTACTTTTCCTATGTGCTGTTGCAATCTGTAATAGCCATGCGTTTGCTGAAGCGCAATTACTTCTTCCAATCTTCTTTTTTTAACAGCCTCCGGCACATCATCTGTAAATTTCTTTGCAGCAGGTGTACCCGGTCTTTCGGAATAAGAAAACATATATGCAAAGTCATACTTAACAAACTCCTGCATACTTAAAGTTTCCTGATGTTCTTCCTCAGTTTCTGTACAGAAACCAGTTATAATATCTGTTGAAATTGCACATTCTGGCAGTATTCTTCTGATAGCATTGATTTTTTCCATATACCATTCCCTATCATAAGTCCTGTTCATCACTTCCAGAACTCTGGAATTTCCCGATTGAACCGGAAGATGAATGTACTTACAGATATTTTCGTATTTAGCCATGGTATAAAGTACATCATCTGTAATATCCTTAGGATGAGATGTAGAAAATCTCACTCTTAAATCAGGATGAACCAGAGCTACTTTTTCTAAAAGCTGTGCGAAATTTACACTTTCTGCATTTTCCTCATCGCTTGCTTTCCATTTATACGAATCAACATTTTGACCAAGAAGTGTAACTTCTCTATATCCTGCATTAAATAAGTCCTGAGCTTCTTTTATAATAGAATGCGGATCACGACTTCTTTCTCTTCCCCTTGTAAACGGAACCACACAGAAAGAGCACATATTATCACAACCTCTCATGATAGAAATAAATGCAGTAATTCCGTTAGAATTTAATCTTACGGGATTAATATCAGCATAAGTTTCCTCTCTTGAAAGCAATACGTTTACCGCTTTATTTCCCTCATCAACTTTACCTATAAGGTTTGGCAAATCACGGTAAGCATCCGGACCAACTACCAAATCAACAATCTTCTCTTCTTCAAGAAATTTTGACTTTAATCGCTCTGCCATACATCCTAATACACCAATCAGCATATCAGGTTTTCTAACCTTCGATGCGCCAAATTCTTTAAGCCTGTTTCTAACCCGAATTTCCGCATTCTCACGAATAGAACAGGTATTGATAAACACTACGTCAGCTTCTTTATAATCTGATGTAGTTACAAATCCGGCATCGGAAAGAATAGACGCAACAATCTCACTATCAGAAAAATTCATCTGACAACCGTAACTTTCTACATAAAGCTTTCTTCCTGTATTGGATTTAGATGATTCTAAAACCAAAGCTTCTCCTTGCCTGCTTTCGTCGTGTTCTTTAGACGGAATATTTAAATCTAACATCTTAATAATTTGGGATACAAAGATAACCTTTTCCTCCTTAAAATGACAGTTTGTCAGCCAATTATTTTATACAATAATATTACGGCCGGATAATTGAACATCATTTTATTTATATATTTATATTGAATGATTAAATCTGATAGTCCGAAGAAAAAACATAAACTTAAGCTATTTGCAATAGTTCTGGCTATTGTTACATTTATTATTGTATGTAGTGGAATAATCATCGCCATCAGATGGAAACCGATTCTTACAAAAACTATTCAGAACACTGTTCTTGAAGTATCTGACAACTTATACCAGGTGAAATTTGCAGATATCAGCCTGAATCTTTTTACTGGCAGTGTTTATTTTAAAAAGTTGGAAATAAAAGCAGATTCCAATGTTTATCGAGGTATGATAAAAAAAGGAATCGCTCCTGAAAACATCTTCAATTTAAAGATTAAAGAGCTCACTATTAAAAATATTAAACCCTTAAAAGTCTATTTAAAACGATATTTGGATGTTAAGGAAATCAGAATATTAGAGCCCGAACTCATTATAACCTATACCAGATTACGAAACAAGCTTAATAAACGAATAGACAACAGAACTACCTACGAAAAAATTAAAAACACGCTAAAATCGGCGAAACTGGAAAATCTAAAATTAAATGAGATTGAGTTTACTTATATAGACCAATCTTTACAGAAGCCAGAAATCACAAAAATAAATCGGGTAAGTATCAACGTTACTGACATTCTGATTGACTCCATTTCCCAATTCGATTCTACCAGAATCTTTCACTCAAAGGATATAAATGTTGTGTTAAACGATTTCAATTACCCCACTGCAGATTCATTGTACTTTGTAAAAATCGCTAAACTAAATGTTTCTACCATAAAGAAAAATGTGACAGTAGAAGGCTTTAAATTGGAGCCCAGATATGGAGAAATGCAATTCGCCAGTTTTTTCGAAAGACAACATGAACGCTATTCAATTAGATTTGACAGTATAATGCTTGAGAAAATTGATTTTCCTGCTTTAATAGATTACAGAACTATTTATGCCAGCAAGCTTACACTTAATGAGGGGGAAATCGCCATTTTTCTAAACCGGAGCAAGCCTAAAAAATTAATAGACAAAGCAATAAACTATCCACATGTCGCTTTGAAAAGAGTGAACTGGTCGGTATATATGGATACTGTTTCAATAAAAGGAACTGACATTAAGTATTCCGAGTATATGGCTAACACAAATTCCAAAGGCATTGTAAAGTTTAATAACCTCAGGGGAAATGTCCTTCGCGTTACCAATGACTCTTCTGCCTTAAGCAAACAACGCTACATTAATGCCTATTTAAAAACAGCTTTTCTTGGGCAAGCAGATCTTAACATTCATATTAAATTCGATATGATTGATCCGAATGCGGCCTTTTCTTACGAAGGAAATCTTAAAAACCTCGAATTGCATGCATTAAACCCTATCTCAAAAGCTCTGGCAAAAGTTTCCTTCGCCGCGGGAAAAATCAGTAATCTGGCATTTTCTGTAAATGGGAATACTGCCGGTGCCAATGGTACGGTCAAAATTCTTTATGATGGACTACGGGTACATTTGATGAAAAAGGATTCAGAAAATGAAAACTTCAAAAAAATGGGCCTTCTTTCTTTTTTAGCCAATGCTTTGGTCATTAAAGAATCAAACCCAGCAAATAACGAGGAACCAAGAGTGTCTCATCCCTATTATAGCCGACCTTCTGATGCATCATTTTTCAACGTGATGTGGAAAGTTATATTTTTGGGTTTTAAAGAAACCATCGGGATTACAAAAGAAAAAGAAGGGGAAATAAAAGCCACCGCAGAAAAATTCAAGGAAATCCAAAAACGAAGAGAAGAAAGAAAATTAAGACGAAAAAAATTAAAAGAAGATTCAAACTGATATGGCAACAAAACTCGCAAAAACACTATTGTTATTTTGCTCAGCAGCTTTAATAAGCTCTTGCTCAGAAAAAATAAACAACAAATTAGTAGTAGCAAGTAACCTAAAAAAATTAGGAATAAAAGAAGATAACCTCCATAGCATAGACAGCTTATTGGGATCTGCATTAATAAATAACTGGACAGCGGGAGCCACAGCTTTGGTAGCAAAAGAAGGACAAGTGGTTTATTATAAAGGCTTTGGTTTTAAAGACCGGGAAAACAAAGCGTTAATGTTCCCCGGAGACTTATTCCGTATTGCTTCCATGACAAAGCCTATTGTTTCTGTTGCCGCCCTGCAATTGGTAGAAGAAGGAAAATTAAAATTAGACGACCCCGTTTCTAAATACATTCCTCAATTCAAAAATGCCCAGGTTTTAGACTCTTTTAACGAATCAGACACAAGCTATACAACGGTACCGGCAAACAAAGAAATTACTATCAGAAACCTGTTTACCCACACCTCAGGTATAGGTTATGGCTTTGCCGATAAACGGTTAAAAATGATTTACGAAAAAAACAATATTCCCGATTTAGCAACTACCCAAAAACTAGTACTTGATTCTGTCATGCAAAAGCTTGGAAGTTTGCCTTTAGGAGTACAACCTGATTCGAAATTCTATTATGGTTTAAATACCGACGTTTTAGGAAGAGTTATCGAAGTTGCTTCGGGGAAACCTTTAGACTCTGTGCTCATTAAAAAGATTTTTGAACCATTGGGAATGAATGATACCCATTTCTTCTTACCTCCCCAAAAGACAAGAAGACTTGCTACAATGTATAGCGAAACAAAAGAAGGAAGATTAATAAGAACAGAACCAGTACAAGGTAAAAACAGCATTAACTTCCCTATTGCAGGCGCCAAGACTTACCTTTCGGGAGGATCAGGCCTGGTTTCTAATATTGATGATTATGCAAAATTTATTCAGATGCTATTAAACAAGGGGAGCTACGCCGGAAAAACTATCCTTAAACCAGAAACAATTGATACCATGACCGTAAATCAGATAGGAAACCTGATTGTTGGAAAAGCGAATAAGTTTGGATTAGGGCTTGAAATAGCTATGCCTGACGGAGTGAAAAATAATGCCAAAGTCGGAAAATTGAGCTGGGCCGGCGCATTCAACACTATGTTTTGGATAGATCCGGAAAGAAAATCTATTGCAATTCTAATGACACAAGTATATCCAGCTATTCATAAGAAGGAATTTTACTCAAAGTTCGAAACTTTAGTAAACCGGGCCTTGGATGAGGCACCTAAGAAAAAGTAAATTTTAATATAGGGAAATGTCCGAAAAGTATTAGCACCCTTTTTAGGCTGATTAACGTGGCTGTTGGACCCGTTTATTAATTTAGATTTAGGAAGACAATTCCATAAAAAAAGAGAGGCTATTTTTGTAGCCTCTCTTTATATAGCAATTAAAATTTTAAAATTACACCAGAAAGTTCCATCCAAATTCATCTGCAATTCTTCCGTAGCGCAGATCATTTAGATAAGTTAAAACTTTCTCAGAAAACTCTCTTCCTGCTACCGGAGGAAGCTCATATAATTTACCTTCGTATCCAATAGTAGAAATTGGAGTAATCGTTGCTGCAGTACCTGCTGCAAAAGCTTCCAATACAGTTCCATTTTCAATACCGTCAATCAGCTCCTGAACAGAAACTTTTCTTTGTTCCGCTTTATATCCGAAATGTTCAGCCAATTCCATAATTGTTCTGCGGGTAACACCATGTAAGATAGTGTCGCCATGGGGAGTAATTATAGTATCGCCTATTCTGAACACGAGGTTTGCTGTTCCTGCCTCTTCAATATATTTATGTTCCTTTGCATCAGTCCACATTAACTGGTCGAAACCTTCGTCATTAGCTATTTTGGTAGGGTATAAAGACAAAGCATAATTTCCTGCGTTTTTAGAGAACCCAACACCACCTTCTGCCGCTCTTGTGTAATGAGTTTCCACCTTCAATTTTAAGGGCTTGCTATAATAAGCGCCTACCGGACCTGTCATGATCACAAATTTGTAAGAAACAGAAGGATGAACCCCTAATGCCACCTCGGTTGCAAACATAAATGGTCTGATATATAAAGATGTTCCATCTGCACCTGGTACCCAGCCCCTATCTAAATCCAATAATTTTTTTAAACCATCTAAAAAAATCTCCTCAGGTACCTCAGGCATTTCTAACCTTACGGCAGATTTATTAAACCTTTCCCAGTTTTTATCGGGTCTGAAAATACTGACCGTTCCATCTGCAAATTTATAAGCTTTAATCCCTTCAAAAATTGACTGTCCGTAGTGTAATACAGAAGTCGCGGGATCTAAACTAAAGTTACCATAAGGAACTATTTCACAGGTCTGCCATTTGCCATTCGCGTAGTCAGCGACTAACATATGATCAGAAAAATACTTTCCAAATGATAAATTTTCAAAATCTACAGAAGACAAACGAGAATTTTCCGTTTGCTTGGTCTTAATTTCAAGCGTCTCTAACATGGGCCTATTATTCAAGAATATAGCTACAAAAATACAATATTTAACAGATTAAAAATGCACAAACAAGCATTTTTTCACATTAAATCAATTCCAAATAAGCTAATGTGCAAAAGCCATTAAATATCTGCCCACACTTCAACTAATTTACTAATAAACCAATTCAACCATAAACTATCCCTTTTACAATCAAAAACCCTTACAATGTTCTTTTTCCCTTTACAGTAATGGTAACGTTCTTACTATTTTTAAAAGAGCCGGAAAATTCGTCACCGTCTATTGGAGCTATTGTTGCTCCGGATTCATCTATCAAAGTATTGTTCACGTATGTTCCAGATATATCTGATGATGACTGCGAACCGTTTTCCCTTGCTTTTCCTGTCCATCCCTTTAGTAAGGTCGACACAATAATGTTAAAAGTTCCTTTTTCATTGTTAGAAGTCTCGTAAGTTCCTTCAAAACACCTCACCAAAGCCGTTGATGTTTCTTTTGCTATGCTGAATATCGCATTGGCATGTCCGGGAATAGTGGCCGAGGTAATTGTGGCTCCCGAACCACTTGCGCCTACAGAAAAGTTGATAGTTACCTCTTGTCCGTTCAGCGTACCTTTAAAAGGTGCTACATAAAGTTGCCCAGCATTCCATGCGGTTGTTGTTGTAAGTGTAACCGTTTTACCATCTATAACCATGGTAGCTGTAATTGAATTGCTGCTGGTATTTGCGATATCAAATTTTATGGTACCACTCGAACCTATAATAACTCCTTTATAAATACCTTTACTGCTATTGTCGTTAGCTGCTTTTCCTTCCGGAGTTTGCGTACAAGTTGTACAGGTATAAGGATCCTCTTTATGATTACTGCTTTTTTTACATGATGTCAGTAGCATAGCACCAACTAAAACGCCGTATAAAATTTTTTTCATGATTTACTTTTTTAGTGTTAGAATGAATAATTAAAAACCGGTTAATCCGGCAACAATAGCATATTCCTTATTAAATGGATATTTGGTAAATCTGCCACCCAAAAACAGGTTTTTACCAAAGAAATATTTCGCCCCGATAGAATTTGCATACATATTTTTGTTTTTTGGACTTGCCCAGCCAATGAAGACACCTTCGCCTTCCCTACTGTAGGTAACCTGGAAATCAGTAACACGTACTGCGGCTTGTGCACTGCTTCCAAAGAAAGCCATATCCTGATAGCAGTAAATCCCCAAAAAAGAATACTGTACCCCAACTTCGATGTCCTTTTTAATAAGTTTGCTTGACCAAAACCCAATATCCAGATCATATCTTCCCGCTCGCGATTTGGTTAAATTCCAGCCTCCGGCAAAATTTGCATTCCACCCAAGTACAAAATCCTTATCTTCAAAACTTTCATAAGGCACATTCCAATAGGCAATCAATCCAACGGTACTGCCGGATGGCGACGTTTTACCCGTATTCCCTATATTATCCTGCGTAGAACCGTTACTGTAAAATGCCGCCCATTCTCCAAATGTCAGTCTGCGTTCATTTTTTTTATCCTGAGCATTTACGTATGACGCTACGGCAACAAGATTGCAAACAATCACAATCAGTATTATTTTCTTCATATTAACGAATAACAATAAATTGAAACATCGGATTAATAAGGCTTCACTTCAACATAAGTAAAGTTCCAACCGCAGTTAGGACAATCCTCTTTACTTTTAATCTTACATTTCAGGTCGGCATAAATAATATCAAAAGTTTGTGTGGCACCCGGCTTAAGCTTTACTTTATGATATATATATTTATTTGTAGCATCTGTATAATCGTTACGCGCTTCGAAATAAATACCTTGTTTATCCGACAGATTCTTCACCTCTACCGTGAAATGACAGGCAAGCAATAACTTTTTCTTTACTTTTATCCTAAACTCCAACGGTACCGCCTCTAAGCCTTTATCTTTAAACTTTTTCGAGGTAAGTGTAAAAGATACCGGATCTGACCATTCAGTTGCTCCATTCGAAAACTGGAAAGGATCTGCCTGACTACTTGCATAAATTTGTGCATTTACAAATTGCATCGATGCTACTAAAGCAATAAGCATCGTACCAATACGGATTAATAGTTTACTTTTCATCTTTATTCTACATTTAATGGTTATTTTTTTTTGGTTTACATGGTGTGTAAAGATTTTAGTCAAAAATAGAATAGCCTCACCCCTTAAAAGTCTCACTTCGTAAAGTGGGACTTAATTTTTTTCTTTTCCTTCGCGTACACAAAACTTAGGTGATAAACAGAAAAAGAGTATGGGACTTGGTGATAGCCCTTGTTTAAAAATACCCTGAAGGACTATGGTATTTTATCCTGTTCTTCGTGTTTCCCTTTCTTACATAAAGAAAAAACGAACGTTATAAACACTACAGCTAGAGGCTCCACCTTTTCATTATATTTAAAAAACCGCAAAGGCACCGGGTTCTTAAGAAGAATATCTATCTCCCCGTACTTTGTGGCAATGACTTTTAATTAAACAAATGAAAAGAGATGCCTCTTCTTTTTCAATTACACTTAAGTAGTATTTTATTTAGATTTATTACGATATTCTTTCGGCGACATACCAGTATGCCTTTTGAACATACGCTGAAAAGACGCCTTTGAATTGAAGCCGCTCATATAAGCCAGACCTTCTATTGTGATATGATGTTGCGCTGGGTCCAACAGCTTTTGTTTCAGCGTTTCAATACGATACAGGTTTACATAATTCGAAAAGTTCTTACCAAATCGCTGATTAATAATCTGCGAAATATAATGCATAGGAATATTACTCTTTTCAGAAAGCACTTTCAAACTTAGCCCGGCATCTAAAAACCACTGTTCTTCTGTAAAACCCTTCTCAATCCTGGTGCAATATTCCTCTATTTTAGTTTGCGATAATGACGATGTTCCGTACTTTTCCCACTCTTTGTTTTCCAGTTGTTTCGTATTTTTTGGAAAAAGATATTTATCGTCTAAATAAGGATGTTTAATATCAACTTCCATATAGGACGGTTCCCGGTCCATTCCTATATAAGAAATACTCGGCCTGCCATATTTTTTAATGTGTGATATATCAGTTAAAACAACCAAAGTTCTGATGATTCCGCCTTCATTGTCTACATGAACCACAACAGATTGAAGCATTAACTTGGCATATTTCCCATTTCTTTTCTTTAACCTGAAATCGTATTGCACTTTATACTTCATCTTTTTATCCAGAGGTAAAGTAGTCGAGAATTGTGTAGCATGGTCTTGACAGGCTAAAAACCATCCTCTGTCCTCTGCATGTATGTTTTCCAACAGAAATGTAGAAGTTACTTCTTCCGCCCTGTATCCAAGCAAAGTTTCGACATCTTCACTTACATAGTCAAAACACAAATTCTGAAAATTAAAAATAAAATAACAGCTCTCCCCTATTTGAAAATAGACAAGCAGTTTCTTATACAATTCAATTTCCAATTGCAGCAGATCGTTTGGCGCATTTCCTGAAATACTTTTCCAAACTTTTTCCGTCTCAGCGTTGAATAGGTCAAGCTTCATAAAAACTTAATTTACAACAACAAAGCACTTTTATTACGTACAATAACAAAGAAAATGGTTTAAAATCGATAATATATGTACTATATAAAGTCTAAAGTCAAAATTAAAAACTAAAAATACAAGCTGCACCTTCACAAAGACATTTATGCCAGCCCATCAAACAGGCAAGTAATGTCAAACAGGAATCTATCTTACATTATTAAGATTCCTCTGGCAAAAATAAAATGAGTAATTATAGAAAAGGTCTCATTTTATAAAATGAGACCTTATTTAAAAGTAGTGCATCAAGAATAACAAAAAACGAACAACTTGTTACCATTGTAATGGGATTAGAATGATCATCTCCTGCCGTAAGCATTTTTATTAAAATACGTTCTCAACCCATTAATTCCTTCATTAGCTTGTTAAAAGCATCTTTTAGTTCGGCCAATTCTTGCTCTACCACAGAAAGTCTTTGCTCCAACTCGCCTACATTCCGTCTAGCTGGTTCTTCCGGAAAAATATCTTCATCATCTATATCAATTTCACCGCCAAGAAGGTGTGCATACCTGGCTTCTTTTTGTCCCGGTCTCTTTGACAACTGAACTACATATGGCATATCTCCCGAAGATAATCTCTCCAAATTTTCTACAACCTCTTCAATAGATTCAAACTCGTAAAGTCTGCCGGAATTTGTATTAATCTCGCCAGGAGTTTGAGGTCCTCTTAATAACAACAAACACAAAATAGCCAGATCTGACGGTACCACCGGAAAATGAATAGCAAAATTGTGTTTATATTTTACTACCCTGCTTCCTCCACCGGTAACTGTAGAAATAAGTTTTTTCTTTTTTAAAGAATCCAGCGCCAAAACAACCGTTTCCTCATCATAATCTACTACCGGCTTTCTGGACGATTTTTGATTACAGGCAGCAGTTAAGGAGTTTAAAGTCATTGGATAATAATCCGGAGTAGTCCTGCTTTTTTCTATAAGACATCCTAAAACCCTTTGCTCTTCGGCTGTTAAAACGGGTAATAATTCTTGTTGTTCCTGGTTCATGGTCGTTATGCGTTAATAAAAAAAGGGCATTTTAAATATTTAAAATGCCCTTCTCAAATTACAGAAATTAATATAAAATCCTAAACTTAATCGTATTTTCTACCGCTTTAAGCTCTTTTATAACCGATTTATCATATTGCGTATTGATATCGGTAATCACATAACCAATCCTCGATGTAGTCATTAAAAACTGACTCACAATATTGATATGATGCTTGGCAAACACTTTTGTAATCTCCGACATTACGCCCGGTACGTTTTTATGAATATGAATTAACCGGTGTGCGCCATCCATTTTTGGCAATTGCAAATTCGGAAAATTCGAACTTTTATAGGTCGTTCCGGTATTAACAAAATCCGCAACCCGTTTGGCTACTATTTTCTTATTCTCACCAGCCGATTTTGCACTTTCGAATACTACGATGCCTTTTTCGGCACATATATCGTAATTGATTTTACCTTCCGCTTTACCAAAATAACCAATCGTTTTAAGTTTCTCTGCTCTGCTCAATGTTTCATCCGACACACTTTCCCCATCAGCTAAAAGCAACATACCCACATCCTTCACGTATTTCTCTTCAAAAGTCTCCTTATGTCTAATAGAAAAACCGTCCGCTTTCAGGAAATCTATTGCTTTTTGAGGAACATCACCAACCAAAAGACACAAAATTCTGTTCTTAGGATAAGAGATAGCACGTGGCAGTTGGTTGATGTACAGAAACTCATCAAAACTTGGGGTAACATGGTCTGCTCTTTCCGCAACAGTTTTACGTTCTATATTTTCCGTATATGCAAAAAACTTCTTAATTAATCCCGATTCCTTCAATTGAAAATCAGAATAACCATCACCTATCCCGTATATATCCCCTTCTAATTTTAAATTATTTTGAAGAAGTTTTACTTTTCCTCCTTCTTCCGAGAGTGGATTTGATCTGTCGTAACCTATTATCTGTCCCTTTTCATCAAACACAAAAGTATTTGCATAGATATTTTCCTTTTTAATTCCGTAAGGCGTCACTACGGGAGTAATAAACTCCTTGAACCCTCCAGACACAATTAAAACCTCATCAGAATGCTCTTTGAAGAATTTTTTATTTCTGGAAAACGAACTCGAAACCTTTGTCTTTAAATGCTTAACCAGCTCTTTTAAATGATTTTTATTAGCTTGTAACAACTTCACGCGGCCCTCTAAGCTTTGCGAGAAAGATAGTTTACCTTCCATTGCCTGGTTGGTTAAATCTTCGATTTTTTTGTAGATATCTTCTCTGTCGGGATGATTTTTCAACGAGATTCTCGCTAACTCGTCTAATGCTTCCACTTGTGTGAAAGTACTGTCGAAATCTATAATAAAGTACTGATTCAAAACCTGAAAAAATTTTTAAGCCCAAAGTTGCATAAAATGATTTAATAATAGCGAAGAAATTAGAATTTAATGAGTTGGACAGGTGAAGTATCAGGTATTCACCAGGGGATGAAATTTGTTAATCACATCAATTCCCGCCTGTCTGGCCGGCGGGTCGCCCAAAACGGAATCAACAATTATATACCTAAGAATTTAAATGGCTTTGCTTCTTTAAAATGTTGGTTTGACTTCCCATTGTATGTCGCGTTATTCGACAAATCAAGCTTCATCACTTTACCTTTTTCACTTAAGTCAAATCCCTTTACATCAACCCAAAAAGTATTTGGAGTTAATGCGGTTTCAAAGTAATAAACAAGATTTTTCTGGTCAGAAACCGACCTCCAGCGTGTAGATGAAATATTCGGTTCTGTTGGCGATGAAATTCCAAAAGGAACAGAACAATTTCTGATTACACTAAATACGCTGGCCACAGCAACGCGTTGATCCGCCGTTTGGGGTATCGCGTTAATATAATACGATGCTCTTACAAACCTGTCCGCCGCCCTGTTTGTTCCGGGTAGCATAACTGTTCCGGGGATACCTTCCCAATATTTATTTAAAGCCAGTTGCTCCTCAAAAATTGGAGAATTCGTCATAACGGCATAAGAAGCGCTATGATGCACCACCAGTTTTCCATTTATATATTCAAAAATCGCATTGTCTCCGGTAGCATCTGATATTGAAAGATGCAAAGTTGTATATTTCTGCGTTCCCGGAATATAATCGCTGACAATTACAAAAGGTTCGTCTCGCAAATAATTTACCGCCTCTTTTACCGTAGCAAAATTATCCAGCACATATTGTGCCCAGGCAGAAATCGTTATGCCCTTTTTATTCCCCTTCGGATCAAACTTAGGGTACTCCGATTCTACCAGCCAAAGAACATTAGCAACCAAGCCTTTTTCATTAATTCCATCTACAGTCGCAATATCCCATGCAGTACTCACAACACTTCCATACTTCGATTTCCATGTAACAGATTGTGGCCCTACTTCTCCATTTCTTACTATTCCTTTGGGTAAAGCCCATAAATTAGCTGCTATCTCATCTTTCCAATCCATAGATCTGGCAGTTATAAAAGTACCATCCGGACCTTTATAAACTACTCGGGTGCAAGCCTTCGATTGCAGTAAAGCACTAAAACTTAAAGCCGCCGTAGTCAATAGTACAAATAATCTCATTTCGTTTTATTTAATAAATGAATACTTTTACTACAACACTTTAAAATTGATTTAGTTCTAAAGACTCGGACAACAAATAATAAAGACGGGCCTTCTGGTTATGCTTTAACTGAAACAGGTGGCAGATAAACAGCTACATTCTTCGGGCTTTCTTCGAGTCGCCTTCGAGACCGCTTCGGGAAAAAGGCTATTTTTCCGAACAATTCTAAAACAAATATCGAAGTGTTATCGAAGCTGGTACGAACCAGGCTGCCATCATTGTGCAATCAGTCTCGAAGCATGAACGGAGTTTTACAGACTTTCACGGACTTTAGCGGAGTTTCATGGACTTTTTAGTTGATTGAAGGTGATAGATAATATAAAACAGGGTGTTATTTATTGGAGGAAAAACGAATTTAAAAAGAAATAAGCTGCAATCAAAATGAATACTCAAAGGACACTACATTACTACACAAATAAACAAAGATCAACAGAAAAACTAATGTTATCCATTTTTCAATTCTTATTAATCCAGGTATAACGTACAAACGTTTAGGAAATGCCTTTAGCCGTTCTTTCTATACTTTCGGCAAGCGGTAAAAACTGTACTTGCAATGTTTCCTTTACTTTATCACTGGAATAAAGTGTCTGGTTGAAAGCAGCGGCAACAACATCCTGAGTTAAGCCTTTAATATTACCTACAAATAGTTTAGCGATTAAGCTTAGTCTAACTGCCAGATTAAGTTTCCATCGAGCAATAGGTTTTAGATCAGTATTTACGCTATAGGATTTTGCAATTTCTTTAAAAAGACGTTCGTACGAATAGTTTTCGGCGTTCAAAATAAACCGTTCGTTTTCGATATTGCTTTCCATTAATTTAACCATGATAGTTGCTACATCCTGCACATCAACCAAACCTATGTTTCCTTTTGTATAATATTTTAAGCCTTTGGCTACCAATTCAAAAAGCTGTCCGCTTCCATTTTCGCCAACATGCTCACCTATAATAACAGAAGGGTTCACAATAACAGCGCTTAACCCTTCTTCTATGCCCCGCCACACCTCCATTTCGCTTTGGTATTTGGAAATGGCATATCTTCCATTTTTATCATAAGCATCCCAAAAGTTTCTTTCGGTTACCGGTTCATTTGCCTTTGGGTTTCCTATAGCAGCAACGGAACTAACATGTACCAATCTGGCTCCAAAATCCAAACAAAGATTTACAATATTTGCAGTACCTTCAACATTGGTGGTGTTCATTTGCTTTTCATCTTTCTGATCGAAAGAAACTTTTGCCGCACAATGATACACTTGTGTAACTCCTGAAAAAGCATCTTCTAAATCCGAGAGATCTAATACATCAGCATTAACCCATTCTATTTCACTTTTATAGGAAAGCAAAATTTTCGGAATGGTGGAATTTTCTCTTTTCGTACACCTTACCTGATGTCCTGCCTCCACCAACTGGCGGGCAAGTTCTGCTCCTAAAAAGCCTGTTGCACCGGTAATCAAAATCATAAACCTCTATTTTACCGACAAAGTAACGTAATTAGTTAAAATTTCATAACAAGTTTTACATTCGGTAGCTATTTTAGATAAAAATCGGATATTTGATAAAATTGAAAAAAGAGGATTCCTATTTGGATATGCTTTATCCTATTTAAAAAACTCGGTTTTGATTTTTTACTTTTGAACTTAGACTGAACAAAAATGTCTTTAGCAGATTTTTTTACTCCTATCCGAATAGAAAAAATAAGTCCAAAAAATGGCTATATCAACAGTCATTTAGGATCAAAAATAAAAGCTTATGTGGATGATTTCCCAGACCTTTCTTCGGAGGAATTTGACATAGCCATAATAGGTGTTGCAGACGACAGAGGTAGTGTAAACAATAATGGATGCGCACTTGCTCCTGACTATGTGCGGGAGAAATTATACGCTTTACATGAAGGCGTTTTTAAATCTAAAGTTGCAGATCTTGGAAATATTTTACCGGGAGAACAGCTATCTGACACCTATATTGCCGTAAAGAGCGTTGTTACTGAGTTAATTAAACAAAATATATTACCGATTATCATTGGCGGGAGTCAGGATATAACTTATGGTCAATATCTTGGCTACGAGGCTCTGGAACAAAAGGTAGATTTACTGGTTGTAGATTCTCATTTCGACATGAATGAGATTTATGATGAGAGCAATAATCATACGGATTCGGATTCTTATTTAAACCATATATTCCTGCACCAACCTAACTATCTTTTTAACTTCAGTAATCTGGGATATCAAACTTATTTTGTTAGTCAGGATAGTTTAAGGGTAATGGATAAATTACTTTTTGATACTAAAAGACTGGGCGAGGTTAGTGGTGCCATATATTTAGCGGAACCAACTATCAGAAACGCAGATATGATCAGCTTCGATATCAGCAGTATCCGTTCGGCCGATGCTGTGGCAAATATGAATGCGACTCCGAATGGGTTTTATGGTGAAGAAGCTTGCCAAATTTGCCGTTATGCGGGATATAGCGATAAGTTAAGTTCGATTGGTTTTTACGAATTTAACCCGGCCTGTGATCAGAACGGACAAACTGCCATGCTTTTAGCCCAAATGGTCTGGTGCTTTCTGGATGGTTTTTATAACCGAAAGAGGGATGTTCCTATGAATCCCAAATCGGATTATATTGTGTATAAAACACCGCTGCAAAATAATGAACATGAACTTATTTTTGTAAAGAGCAAAAAAACAGACCGGTGGTGGATGCAGGTTCCTTATCCTTCTGCCGGTTCGAAAAACGAACGTTTTCATTTTATTCCATGTTTATACGAAGACTACAAATTGGCCGTTAGTGGAGAAATGCCTGATTTGTGGTGGAGAACCTATCAAAAATTGATTTAAAGAATGAAGAAATTACTTTTAGCACTTTTATTAAGCCCCAGCTTACTTTTTGCCCAGGATAAATTTAGCCTGAAAGGCCAGCTCGATACAAAAAACAATAACAAAAAAATTTATTTGGTTCATCTGGAAGATCAGGGCGAGAAAATAGACTCGGCTGTTATAAACAATGGGCAGTTTCATATCGATATTCAATTAGACAAACCCAGTATTGCGATATTACTTCTGGACCATACAGGAAATTCATTAAAGAATCAGGGAGCTAAAGATATATACCGTTTTTTTATAGAACCGGGACAGGCTACATTACAGGCTAAAGATTCGATTGCTAAAGCTACTGTGAAAGGCCTGAAGATTTTGGACGAGAATAAGGCTTTTGAAGAGAATACAAAGCTTATCAATACGAAATTGGAATCTTTGAATAAAGAATTCGCTAGCCTGTCTGACGCAAAAAAAGCAGATCAGGATGTTCTACTTTCTTTTCAGAAACGTTATGCGACCTTAATGGGAGAAAGACAAGATATTATTAAAAAATTTGTTTCCGGCAATCCATCATCTTTTATAAGTCTCTATTATCTGAATAGTGAGTTGGCGAATGATGAAATGAACGTTCCGGAGATAGAAGGTTTATATAATTCCCTTGCTGAAAACTTAAAATCGAATATCTTCGGAAAGATGGTAAAGCAGCGTCTGGATCAGGGTAAAGTAACCGGTATTGGTGTCCTGGCAAAGGATTTCGAAGAGAAAACTCCAGAAGGTATCTCCCTTAAACTATCATCTTTTAAAGGGCAGTATGTACTGGTAGATTTTTGGGCATCATGGTGTATGCCTTGCAGGCAGGAAAACCCACATTTAGTGAGCGCTTATGAAAAATACAAGGATAAAGGCTTCACTATTTTAGGTGTATCTATAGATCAAAGTGCGGATGCCTGGAAAAAGGCTATTAAAACAGATGGCCTTTTGTGGGCTCAACTGCTGGATACTACACAAAAAATAGCTATGGAATATGGCATAGATGCTATTCCTAAAAATTATCTATTGGATAAAGATGGTAAAATCATTGCGAAAAATTTACGTGGGCTGGCTTTGGAAGAGAAGTTGAAGGAAGTTCTGAAATGATGTAGCTTACTTACACACAGATTTAGGGAGTCTGTTATTGGATTAAGATACTAAATAGAATCTAACTAGAAATCCTCTGTTAGATTCTATTTAGTCCAATCTTCGAGTTCTATATTTGCTATCCTCGCTTTTTTTTGGCATATCTATCTAGTGAATGAAAAATAGGAAGTATCTGAACCCCGGTAAGAAAGTTCTCTAATACCTTTCTGTTTTTTTCTGGTCCTTCACTTTTCTCGACCCCGAATTTAAGTTCTGCTAACGTTATTTCAGATATAAAGCAATTCTCGGAAGATAAACTTTGAAGTTTTCTTTCAAGACCTGGATTCTTACCTTTCATATAGAAAATTGCAATGTTCGTATCTATCAGGTATTCTTTCAAAACGATTCTATTTGTCGGTTGAAACTTCTGCTACTCCGAATCTCTTCTATAATCTCTTCGGCACTTTTTTCTGATTCAAAAGCACCATAAGCTTTTTTGAAAGAGTTTTTTTCTTTTTCAAATCAGATTTTACAGAGTTTGTCAATCTGGAAATAAGGTCCAGCTTGTTGCTCGGACTTAAGTTTTCCAAAAGTTCTAAATATCCGTCAATCATGATCTGTTTTGTTCTATCTCACAAGCAATGTATAAAGAAGTATAGTTATCAAAGACTTTGTCTTAATAACACCATCCCCTCCTTTTTAAATAGTTTATTCAAATGTCACTAACTTTTCTATATCTGATTTCAGTTGGTATTTTTCTTTGATTTCCTATTAAAAAACATCCAGACGAATAAAGAAAGTACAAGCAAACCGATACTTCCTAAGAACAAGAATTGTTCTGTCAAACCATCAAATAAATTTTGTTCTC
The DNA here is from genome assembly GCF_000190735.1 of Pseudopedobacter saltans DSM 12145. Classification (GTDB taxonomy): domain Bacteria; phylum Bacteroidota; class Bacteroidia; order Sphingobacteriales; family Sphingobacteriaceae; genus Pseudopedobacter; species Pseudopedobacter saltans. Next base: position 4,244,444 of record NC_015177.1, on the reverse strand, counting down.
CTGTTACTGATACTTCTTCTTTATCTGTATCGATTTCAAGACTTTGATTATCTTTCGTAACAATATTTTTTTCAAATTGCTTAAGTGCGCTATTTAACCGGGCTTCTTCTATATCACTATCATTATAGATATAGATTTGCTCCCCCTTATCATATCCCTTATAATTTTTTGAATGGCTTTTAGATTTTACAGTGTCCAAAATACCATGTGCAAGAAAAAAGCTATCCGAATTTGCATTATATATATTGTGCTGTTTCTCTTTTAAATAAACAACAAGCTCTACCTGTTTCGGATTTTGGATTTGTATGGATGATTCATTTTGTGTCACCGGACGTGGAAAATCTGCAGCCTTTATCCATTCAAAATGCGACTTTTTTGAAGCACATGAACAGAACACTATTCCCAAAAATAAAATAATTAAACGGCGCATATCAAATCCACACAAACGATATAAACAGTAAGGCCCTAACGTAATTCGCTAAGGCCTTGCAATTTATTGATTTTAGCAATCAATAAAAATATTTTTATCCTGTAGTTTAAATCAAATCGAACCCTATATCTTTTCTAAAAGTAGCACCGTCAAAATAAATCCTTCCTGCATCAGCTGTTGCTTGTTGCAAAGCTGTGAAGATATCATTCTGCAATGTACTTACGGTTAACACACGACCTCCGTTGGTCTTAATCACATCTCCGTCTGCCTCTGTTCCCGCGTGAAAAACCATTGAATCTTCTACGTTTTCTGTACCTGTTATTTCCTTACCTTTGATATAATCTCCCGGATAACCTGCTGATACAACCACAACCGTAGCTGCCGTTTTTGGAGATACTTTTAACTCATAACCGGCAATCTGTTGTTTGGCTACCGCCTGAAACATCTCTACTACGTCGCTCTCTATTCTTAAGAAAACACTTTCCGTTTCCGGATCGCCCATTCTACAGTTGTATTCAATTACATATGGAATTCCATTATCGTTCATTAAACCGATAAAGATAAAGCCTCTGTAATCAATATTATCTTTTTTAAGTCCTTCTACTGTTGGAATAACTACCTGATCTTTTACTTTCTGTAAGAAGGCTTCGTCTGCAAAAGGAACTGGAGAAACAGACCCCATACCGCCTGTATTCAAACCTGTGTCGCCCTCGCCTATTCTCTTGTAATCTTTTGCTTCTGGTAAGATGATAAAATCTTTACCGTCGGTAAGTACAAAGACAGATAATTCAATTCCTTTCAGAAACTGTTCAATTACAACTTTAGAACTTGCTTCGCCAAATTTCGCATCTGCTAACATCAGCTTCAGTTCGGTCTTAGCTTCTTCTAATGTTGTGCAGATTAAAACACCTTTTCCGGCAGCCAATCCATCTGCTTTTAGCACAATAGGTAAAGATTGTGTTTCCAGATAGGCCAGTCCTTCTTCCAAAGTATCCTTAGTAAAGGTTCTTGAAGCCGCTGTAGGAACTCCATGTCTTTGCATAAACTGTTTCGAAAAATCTTTACTTCCTTCTAATTGCGCACCATCTTGTTTAGGGCCAATTACCGGAATGTTTTTCAGATCAGCATCTGCCAGGAAAAAATCATGAATGCCTTTTACCAAAGGTTCTTCCGGACCTACGATTACCAATTCTATATTTTCTTTAAGAACAAGACTTTTGATTGCCTCAAAATCTGATACTTTTATGTTGACGTTTTCTCCGTATTGTTTTGTACCCGCATTACCAGGTGCAATGAACAATTTTGTACACAATGGGCTTTGAGCAATTTTCCAGGAAAAAGTGCTTTCTCTTCCGCCTGAACCAAGGATAAGGATATTCATTCGCCAAAAATACTATATCCTTACAATATATGGAAGTTTATTAGTTGTTGGATATATATTTGTCTTTCGTAAATTCCAATGGCAAAACAGGCATATTTAACGATTGCTTTGTCAACCTAATGTTATGATTTTAAACAGATAAGGCATTCTATCAAATGATAATTTGCGTCTATACTTTAAGTACTATTTGAGCGTTCTTTTTCCTAAGAAATCGATTAATTCAAAATCCGAAATCGGGCGTTAGAAATAATATTAATTTGTAACTATCTATTTATATCTAAAGTCTCATTGTGGAACAATTATTGACATAAGGGTGTAAATGAAAAAAATAACTGACTTTTTTTGGTTCTGCTCCGGAGCTCATGTAGAACTACTCAAAAAATATCCCACAGAACATAATAAATTTATAGGTATTGGCGCCACAATTTTCTTCACGGCATTGTTTGCCAGTTTGTCTGGTGGATATGCCATGTATTTTGTCTTCGCCGGAAATACCGCCGCTCCGATTTTTGCAATAGTTTTCGGCTTGTTGTGGGGACTCGCCATATTCAATATGGATAGGTATATTGTTGCAAGCATAAAGAAAACGGGGTCTAGCAATCATCAGATTATGCAGGCACTTCCCCGGATTCTACTTGCTATCATGATTGGTATTGTAATCTCCAGACCTTTGGAATTAAAAATTTTCGATAAGGAAATCAGACAAAAGCTTAAAACAAGTTATCTGAATGGACAAAGGGATAAAATTGATACATTAAACAAGGCTTTTTCTAACAAATATCAGCTAGAACTTAAAAAACTTGATGAGTTGAAGACGGAAAAAGATTCTTTGGAAAAAGACATCAACAGATCGAGATATATATTGAACCAGGAAGTCTTTGGCGACAAAACAAATCAAACCAGCGGAGTCATCGGATTTGGAACGTATGCCAAGCAGAAACAGAGTATCATTGACCAAAAGGAACAGCGGCTGCAACAAGTAAGAGGACAACTGCAGTCTTCGGAAGATTTAGTAAACAGGCGCAAGGAACTTGAAGGCCTTAACAGTACCCGTTTATTTAATGAAAGAGAATTGGATAGCCTGGCGAATGTAGCCGGTTTTGCGGACAGAAACTATGCTTTGGGTCAGCTTTCATTTAATCCGGACGGTACACGGGATGTAGATACTTACCTGGCTATTTCTTTCATTTCCTTCTTATTTATCCTTTTAGAATGTTTACCGGTATTTGTGAAATTAATGTCTGATAAAGGCCCTTATGATATTGCACTTGAACATGAAGAATCGATAGCGATTTACAAGAGCGAAAGAAATAAAGATCACGAAATTATGGTGACGGATGATATCCAGGGCACATTGAATGATACCGAAACTTCAAAAAGAAAAACTTTTATCGAGAGAAGGGCTAAAAGAGATTTAGAGGATTTTGAGTATTAACCAGACATTAAATAATGTTATGACGATTAAATCGCCATAACATTATTTACTTTTAACAATCTTAAAGTAGTCTATTTTCCTATTGTCTTTATCAAATACTTCATATTTGATCTCATTTCCATCTAACTCCATAACAGCATAGGTATAAATCCTTTCTGAGGGGGTAAATAGTATGGTAGAAGACTTGCTACCACCAATCCCCTGAAGAGATCCTCCTGCTGAGCCATTGGTAATATAAACAGTACCTTTAGGATTATCATAAACGTTTATATCCATCGATTCGAAAATGTCCGCGCCTCGTATTGCTTTATGCCTTTCATAAACATGTCTATGTCCTGACAGGCACAAATCAACTTTATATTTATCCAATAGAAGTTTAAGGTTTTCCTGCCAGCCTGTTACTAAGCTTACTCCATAAGCATATACCGGATAATGACAGAAAACCACAACCCACTTTATATTTTTATTTTTTCGGGCTTTCGCCAGATCAGCTTCCAGCCAATTGTATTCTTTTGAATTTACACCGAAAAGTACTTTTCCTTCCAGAGAGGCTTTTTGTGCTACTCCCGAATTAACCGCAACAAAATGCGTATTGCCATAATCAAATGAATAGTTTAGCTGATTTTCTGGAAGATTAAAAAGATCGTAAAAGACCGGAAATGGCTTTTGAAAATCTGCATTATTACTATCATTGATTACATCATGGTTACCTGTAACCGGCATAAATGGAAAATTTGCGTTTATTGGCTGGGAAACGTCGAAAAATTTCTTCCAGCTTTTTATAACGGATCCATTCTCTACAATATCTCCCATATGAAGTGTGAAATGAAGTGGATATTTCGCCATCTGGCCCAGGATAGAATCAGTCTGTACAAAATTAAAATTGCCTTTATTATCCTGAGTATCGCCCCATATACCAACCACCACCTTTTTCGCTGTACCTACCTTGGGCGCCGTTTTAAAATGATAAACCGGATTTTGGGCAAGGCTTGTTCCAATTCTATAGAAATAATAGGTATCAGGCTTTAGCTTTTGTATTTTACTCTTAAAAGTATATAGCCCCAATTCATTGGAATACTTAATTTCCAAAGGTGCTTTATTCTTCAATTTACTACTATCGGTCCCATAATAGATACTCTCATTCGATGTATTCCCCATCCAGGTAACTGCAATACTATTTGATGTATTATTTTTTTCATCATTGCTATACCAACTCAAATGTACACCTTGTGCCTGCAGTTCGGATAGCCAAAACGTAGAAAGTAGTATAATGAATGAAAGTAGAAATTTCATAATATAAAAATTTTAAATTAAAGAGAAGAAAAGATTCTCTACGATTGCCTTTCTTCTCTGAAGATCGATGGCCAGTATCAAATAGCTACAAGCCTTTAACAATTATTTTTTCATTACTTCTTCTATAGGATGACCTATAGAGCCATTCGGCATTTGAATACGTAATAATGCCGAAACTGTTGGAGCTATATCAGTCATATGTGTTTGTTTATTGGTACGACCTTTTTCAATTCCCCAACCCATCCACACTAAAGGAATGTGTGAATCATATGGATTCCATGCACTATGCGAAGTTCCTGAGCTGCCACTTGAAAAAACAGCCGGATTTAGAACAATTTGAATTCCTCCTGAACGATGTTGATTATACCCATTAACAACTCTTTTCTTTATTTCTTCCGGAACAGCAGCGTCTCCAATTTTATTCAGATCAATAACAAAAGCAATTTCTGGCTGCGTTTTAAGATAGTTTGTACATACCTTACGTACCTCATCTTCATCAAGCTTATTTCCATTTAGAATAGTGTAATTAAAATGAACCTGCGAGTTCTTTATACTCAATACCAAATCTTTTACTTTAAAAGTCTCCTCTAGTCTCTTATTCATTTCTCTTTGAACCTTACTGGCAGACCAGTTTGACGATAACAACTTATTATCTACACTGAACTTTATATTGTGTGCTGCTCCATGGTCCGCAGTAAGGAAAACGGTATATTCTCCCTTTCCAATCTTTTGATCTAAGAATTTAAAGAAATCAGCCAGATCTTTATCCAGTCTCAGGTAAGTATCTTCTATTTCTATGGCATTTACTCCAAATTTGTGTCCAATATAATCAGTAGACGAAAGACTTACAGCCAGCATATCGGTTACACTCCCCTGACCTAATTTCTCATTTTCTATTGTTGTTTTAGCCATATCCAGAGTAAATGTATTTCCAAAAGGAGTAGTACGAAGTATTCCCAAATCTTTTTTAAACATATGAGACGTCTTTATTGGAAATACCGGTGCTTCCTGACCATCAAACAGCCCTTCATAAGGTGTATTATCTGCTGTACTCTGAACGTAGGTTTTAATATCATAAAGCGTATTCCAATCCTGTTTCAAATATTTTTCCGGTAACTTTTGGCTATTGAACTTTTTTACCCATTCCGGAAGTTGATTCATGTAATAAGTACTGGTTATCCACCCACCTGTAGATGAATCAAACCAATATGCTGCATCGGCAGCATGGCCTACCGGCAAAATTGCTCCGCGGTCTTTCAAAGCAATGCCAATAACTTTAGATCTGAAATTAGTGGCTAATTTTAATTCATCTCCAATGGTTGTAGACAATAGGTTCCGTGGCGACATTTTTCCAGCTTTTGAAGAGCTCCCTACTGTCTCTACTTTATCGTCTCCAGCACAATACATCGTTTCACCGGTTGCCCTAATAATAAAATCATTTCCGGCGATACCATGTACCGCAGGGACGGTTCCTGTGTAAACCGAACTATGGCCAATACCCGTAACGGTAGGAACATAATCAATAAATGTATTTTCACAGGTAAATCCTTCATTCAACATACGCTTAAAGCCATCATTTTGATATCTATCGTAGTATCTATACAGATAATCCCAGCGCATTTGGTCTACGACTATCCCCACTACAAGCTTTGGTCTGGGCAGTTCATTCTGACCCTTTTTTTGAGCAAATGTGAATTGGCTGACTAACAGCAGCATGATAGCAATTACGGAGATGTTAAGTTTCTTTCTCATGTTTTCTTAATATTATTTATAAGCAACATAAACATGTCGATATATCTATGTGCTATTGTTTGGTTATTATAGAGTTTGATTTGTGATCATACAAGAACATCCTGTTCTGATTGTAAATAAAGGTTTATGCTTTTTTGACTTTTTAATTTTGAATTTAGACTTATATAAATTTTTGATTAATAAGTTCGATAAGGCATGTTTTTTTGGAAGGGAATTTCCTTTTTCAGCATTCCTCCTGCCTGACCGGTTAGCCACATATAGTGATCTGAAGGTTCCTCTTTTTCGTAAGGTACAAAGCGGGACAAACCTACCGGAACATCTTTGGCCACTTTAAAGATGGCTGTTGCCTCATCAATTTCATCAAACATCGCCACATAGATCATACTAGCTCCCGCTTCTATAGCCCCTGCCAGCTGTTTCCAGAAAAAATTGCCTCCATTTCTGGGTATGGCATTAAATGGATCGTCGGGACGCATATTTTTCCAGCTAAAACCGGGAAAAACGACAGGAACATAGTCTATGTTATTTGCCTTACTCCAGACAATATCTTTTTTTATGCGTTCGTTGAAATCGGGATAAGTTTCTTCGTTATACCTTCCTACAAACCACGGATGAATAATATCTACCCTTTTTATCAAAGTGTGCAGATATGGATCAGTTTCTGTATCGTATTTCAATTCGCGCCACCATGTAGGGACACCTAACAATATTGAACATCCGCCGTATATCGGATCATTTTTAAAAAAATCTATTAGCTTGTTCACTTCTGATAATCCATACTTCCGATTGTCGTTAAAACCAACTCCCCATATTGCAACCAAAGGCTTATTATTATGAAACAGATAATTCTCATAAGCTTCTTTCTTATTCAGCCTGTATTCGTCAATAATCCTTTTCCAGTCTTCGATTACCATTTTATAATCTTCCTTTTGCATACCCGACAAGTCGTACATAATGGATACAGCCCTATCGTATTTTCTTGCTGAATTTAAAACGGATCCTAGCAATTTTTTATAGTGATTAGCTCCCTTCGGATCTTTTAAAGTGGTTACAAACCGTTGTAAAAAGGCACCGTCTATACTGTATCGTTGCATCCATTTATAGTGTAAATCGACGGTACTTTCATCATAGGAACTGAATACATAAGCCGGTGTTCCATCGGCATGGACAAAGGAAGTTTTATATTTTACAGGGTATTCTGCAATATCCGGCCACATATCAATACTACAGTTCCCGGGCTCGAATCTGTTATTTTTTCCCTGATAATGATTCCATCCTCTATCTGCGCCGTCGCCTTCTGCGTTAAACCACCCCTGATACCCTACCATAACGAGTCCATTGTAGGACATATGCTTCCATTTATTTTTGGGAGTTGATATTTTCTGAGCGCTTAGCTCATTAAAAATCAACACAAAAAAGGTGAGGACCAGTAAATGATTAAATGTCTTCTTCATAATTCAATTTTTAGTATCGGAAAAACCAACGACTACACATAAATTCATAATCTAATTAACTTTAAACTCTCTTTTTGTGAGCTCAAGAAATTGCTTATTATACTTTTTTGATGGCTCAAGTGCAGTCCCTTTAGAAAAATCATTCCAAGAGTTAATAATCACCATTTGATTTACTCCCATATTGCGTTTAGCGACATTGGCATAATCCACATAGTTCTTTTCTGTTCTGTCTATAATTCGTTGTGTTGCAGCACTGGGTTCATTATAACCCGGAAATATGCAAGGAACAAACTCTACATTAAGTTTATCTAAAGATGCTTTCCAGTTTTGCCAGTTCAGGTCAACAAAGCTGTAAAACGCCCACCATCTATCAAAATCTGCAGTGTTCCAGTTAGAAACCACAATAGCGTCCATTGAAGCCAAGGCATCGGCACTAAAATTAGCCGGAGCTGTCCATCCCGTAGCCAGTTCTCCAATAAAGAACGGGTTAACACCGATGGTTTTCAATTCTGCCCGCAAGGCTTCCATAACCACCTTATAATCAATACTTGTTAACGCAGACGACGATAAATTTAAAGGCGTAATTAAAATCACAGGACGTCCGGCTATATTATAATAGTACTCCTTGCTAATATGTTGTGTTATTAAGGATTTAAATTCGGTAATCATCGTTTGTAATTTTGCTCCTGTTAAAGGCGATGCATTGGTTGCACTTAGATGAGCAGTATTATAACCAATTACCATTTTAACATTTTGTGTAGTACGCCTTGTGGCAAATGCATTTAGCAATGAATTATCTGTAGCCGAAGCATTCCATTTAAAGATCATGTAGTCCACACCTGCTTCATCGGCCCAGGCCAATTGTTTGGGAAATACAGTAGCATCGGTTACTGCATTGTATGATTTTCCACCGGCAGGAACCACTAAAGAGGTATCTGAATGAACTTTATTCCAGTCGGAACTGCTATAGTTAAAATAATAAGTGCCAACAATAGCGTTTGTGCTTAATCTAACCGGCGGAATGTCATATACATACTTTTCTTTGTCGATTAGTTGAGGGTCTTTTTTGCAGGATACAATGAATCCGGCAAGGCATAATATATATAAGATCTTTTTCATTTTTATCTCAATTATTGTGGTAAAGCAGGATTTCTTTTCACGGGCAAAGCGAACCATAGTTTCGTTTTCAATTCATCGGGACCATTTAACCAGGATAAGGCACTGTTTACCGCAGCCTTATTAACCTGATATTCGTTTGGCGGATAGTTTAATCTCTGTGGGATATAAGCATACCCTACTGTCCCCCCTTCACCACCATCTGGATTAAAATGTGGGGGGAACTCTAAAATCTGTGTTCTTCTGATCAATGTCCAGGCGTCCATTGCATTGTAAAAACCGGCTAACCAGGTTTGCATCACAATTTGTCGAAAAGGATCCGGCTGAAGAATAGCACTGGTAGTAATACCTAAGAAATCTTGAAATTCGGGTCCTCTACCGGTAGTATCTACAGCAGAATTCCATTTAATTCCTGGTTGAGCCAAATAGTTATTAATAGCCTGCTGAGCGATGCCATATTTTTTCATTGAAGCCGTAACCCCTTCATTATAATATTGTTCGGCTGTCTTAGCTCCTCCCCACCCTTTTAAAGCAGCTTCTGCTTTTAGAAAGCATGCTTCCTCAAAAGATAAAAACACGTACTCTGCATTGGATTTAAGGAAATAATCTCCTATCTGAGAATAATCTGCAGGCGCTAATGATGAATGTGGGTTTCCATTAGGAAGGCTCACTCCCTTTGGTAGCTGTGATGCCTTGGGTTGCCCTGCATATTGCCCAACAAAAGGACCTTGTTTAGCTGGTTTTGCATATACTGGTAAACGAGGATCATTATAAGGCAACATATGCTGTATCAACGACTCTCCTATAACATTCAGGTTTGCTGCATTCGCCTGTGCCTCTACCACATTATAATTATATAAGAAGCTCCAGGTATCTGAAGTTGCCCCCCAAAATGCATTTGCTGTTTCATCAGCAGAACTTATAGTATTAACCTCATTAGATAAAACATCCCCAACAATTTCTGCTGCTTTACCAGAAGAAGCATTCGAAATTTGCAATGCGATACGCAGGCGCAAAGTATTGGCAAACTTTTTCCATTTCAGCAGATTACCCGCAAATATAGGGTCTGCATTTGCCGGATAGATATCCCCTTTAAGATCAATAGCATTTGCTGCTTCTTTTAAATCATTCAAAAGGTTTAAATAAATATCTTCTTCTTTATCATAAGAGATGTATACCTCTCCAGTTAAAGCATTAGTTTTTGGAACGCTCCCCCATATAGCAACTATGTTTGCATATATATACGATTCAAAAATTCTGGCTATGGCTACCCGGTTCTTGTAAGACGGATTATCCGCATAATTTAATTGTATTTGATGAACTGGTTGCAGGCAAGAAACATATAAGGTTTGCCAATAACTGTTTACTGTACTGGCAAAGGTATAGTAACGCTGCAGCTGTCCGCCCCCTACGGATACGTAATTAGAATAGTGCGACAAAGTCACGCGGCGCATATCTCCGCCGAATAAATTTATTGTCTTAAGTACCGAAGTATTTAGTAAATATTCCGGATCTACACTGTTAGGATTATTTGGATTGATATTAGTCGTTTCGAGTTCTTTCTGACAAGAGGTAAACGACAGCGTAAACAATAAAAACAGTAATTTTATATATGTATTTTTCATGCTTTTTCAATTAAAAGGTTAACCTTAAGTCTACTCCATATGTCGAAGATGGAGGTAACGAACCATATTCTATTCCCTGCCCGTTACCCGAGGTCACACTGGCTTCCGGATCAATTCCTTTGGGAGCATTTTTATGAATAGTCCACAGATTTCTTCCGGATAAGGATATTCGGGCGTTTGAAATGAAGGTTTTCTTTAAAACTTTAGCAGGAAGGTTATATCCTAAAACGACTTCTCGTAGCTTAACAAACGAAGCATCAAACATTTGCATTTCGTCAATATTTGAAAAACCATTAGATTGCGTTGAGATATATTTATTATTAGGTGTACCATCTTCGAAGTAAGCATCCTTAAAAATAAAGCCTCCCGTTAAACTGGCTGCAGACTCTCCATAGATATAACTATGCAGATAATAATCTTCTCTTCCCTCTAATGTGCTGGCAAGTGCCCCTGAAATGTACGAACGTCTGTAGGTACCTGAATAGAAACGCCCACCTTTTCGAATATCTATCAGGAAATTCAGGTTAAATCTTTTATACTGTAAAGAGTTGCTTATTCCTCCAGTCCAGTCGGGCAGCGCATTACCTAAAACAATATTAGGATCGGCTATAGGAAGTCCACTTTCAGACACCAGTTTGCGCCCCATATCATCGCGCTTCCATCCTGCACCTCTGATAACCCCATAAGGCTGATCAACTTCTGCAAATACCAACAATCGGCCAAACCATGAATTCAATTGAAAGCTATTTACTCCTTCTACAAGGCTTTTTACTTTGGAATTATTTTTAGCATAATTGGTTAAGATATTCCACGAAAAATTTCTGGTCTTTATCGGGCTTCCCGACAAAACAATCTCTGTTCCCCAGTTTTGAATCTCCCCTGCATTATAATAGCGACGGGTATAACCACTTGCCGGTGTAATCTGAGCGGTTACAATCTGGTTTGTGGTGGAAGTTCTGTAGTGAGTGGCTCCAAAAGTGATACGATCTTTCAAAAACCGCAAATCTAAACCATATTCTACAGAACCTGTTTTTTCCGGCTTCAGACCAGGATTAAAAAAAGTAGATGATAAAGACGCATAAGCCTGACTGTTATAAATACCGTCAAATGTATAAGTTGGCACTATCTGGTAAGGACTGGTATCATTTCCTACGACTGCATACGATGCTCGGATTTTTCCAAATGACAGAATGCTCTTAGGAATCCCTTTAAAAGCGTCCGTAAACACAAAAGATCCTCCAACAGACGGATAAAAATAAGAGTTGTTACCAACTGGTAACGTAGATGACCAGTCATTTCTTGCCGTTACATCTAAATACAGATATCCATTATATCCCCATGACGTGGAACCATATACTGAATAAATTATTTTATCCGAATTAAATTGGCTAACGACCGGAAATTCACCAGAATTCGACAAATTAATTAAGCCTGGTTGAATCAAAGAATTGATACTCTGGCTATTTTTACCGACTATGGTTTGAAAACGACCAGCTCCAATAAATGAGTTAACGGATAATTTGCCAAAGCTATTATTAGCAAATAAAATTACATCTGCATTGGTACTTTGCAGTGTATTATTCATGGTACTCATACTTCCATTAGGATTACTTTGAGCTCCTTTATTGTTAAAAGTATAACCATTTAGCCAATACATCTCCGTTCCCAATTTGGCATTAACTTTAAGCCAGTTATTAATTTTGGCGTTTACGTTAAAAGCGCCAAGCAGTTGATTTTTTGTATCCTGATTTGGATTTTCATGTATGGCCCAATATGGATTTAAGAATTCACGATGTGTATTTATTTCATTACCATAAATATTTTTATACTCACTGAACTCTGAAAGCTGATCATCACGTACCATAAAGGCATATTGATAAACTGGATTTTTAGTACTTCCGTTCATATACTGCCTGTTGGTAACTTTATTCCTGATAAAAGTAACTTTGGAATCCATATCCAACCATCTATTAAATTTGTTAAGGACACGGATATTGGCATTGTGCCTTCTATTGTCATTAATGCCTGCTACAACACTCCCTCCCGAGTAATTAGTATATGAAAACCTATAATTATTTTCGGTGTTCCCTCCTTCTATAGCCAGTGAGTTTGTTAGCATGGCTGCCGTTTGATAAAAATCCTGAACATTATTTGGCTGAGCTACGTATTGTTTTGGCTTTCCATTTATACTGATAACTGGCTGCCCCAGCATGGGAGCACCCCAGCTTCTGTAAAAAACTCCAAGGTCTGGTATACGCTCGGGATTATTTGTTGAGCCAGATCCCTCTAGTTTAAAACTATTACCTGCTCCAAACATATCCTGGTATTCCGGATATTCTGAAATACGTTGAAAAGTAGAATTAGAATTAAAAGAAACTTTAAACTTAACTCCCGAAGATCGCTTAGTAGTAATTAATATTGCCCCATTTGCCGCTCTGGACCCATATAATGCAGCGGCGTTAGGCCCTTTTAAAACTTCGATGCTCTCTACATCTTCCGGATTGATATTGGCAGCTATATTTCCGTAATCAAGGTTATTATTTCCTGAAGTAGTTACTTTGGCATCTCCGGTTTCGTTATCTACCGGTATACCATCGATTACAAAAAGTGGCTGGTTATTTCCTGTAATCGAATTATTTCCACGAATCACAACACGGGCCGAACCAGTATTAGTTGACGGGGGAGTTATCTGTACACCAGCCAGTCGACCTGATAAAGAGGACATAATATTGGTAGACGGCGCTTCAGTCAGTGTAGAAATATCCATACCCTGCCGGGAATAACTCAAAGCTTTGGTTTCTCTTTTAATACCTAATGCGGTAACCGCGACGCTCTGTAACTCTGTACTCTCAGAAGACATACCAACATTAATCACCAAACGACCGTTGATTTGTTCTGTAACAGTACTCATCCCCATAAAACTAAAGACCAATTCCGTGGCATTGGCCGGAACTTTTAACGTGTAACTACCGCTTAAGTTAGTTATTGTACCGCCTTTTTTGCCTTCTTTAGTATTAATAAACACATTCACACCAGGTAAAGGAGATCCGTCAGATCCATCGGTTACTATACCACTAACGGTAATTTGCTGCGCACTTAAATAGAATGGAATAAGCCACAACAAGATGGTTAAGTAATTGATTATTTTCATATTTACATATTTGGTTATAGCTTATTGCTATTAATAGCACAATTCTAAGCTTAACAGTTTAATGAAAGATTAATAAAAGATTAATAGCTACCCGAATTATGTTTTTTTTTAAAATTCATGTACCATATCTGCTATTGACCGCAGTCTTTATTTTAGTTTTTGTAGTTCTGTAAGGTTAATTGTTTCAAATGGACTTTCTGATAAACCATTATAGTAATTAAGCTTTACCTCTCCATTCACTCCTGAAATAGCTATTACGCCGTACCCGGGCAGATCGGCGCGAGAAAATTTAAGTACATTCTTTCTTTCCTCTTCCAGAAGTTTATACCTCACTAACTTATTATCAGGTTGCCAATCGGCTTTTTCAGTAACCCATTGTTCACCTTTGTATTCTGTAGTTAAGTTTTTTGGTTTAGGTGGCTCGAGACTGCGGTTTACACTATTTATCATTACCTGAACAATATTTCCGGAAGCTGTCTTTCTACTTAATACGGAATACTCGTGAAGATGACCGGCCAACACGATGACTTTATGCCTGGCAAGTAGATTTAAAAAGCGTTCTCTAAGTTTGCTATCCTCCACCGGACGGCGGATTCCACTTAGCAAATGCCAACACCTATGTGTAACCGGAATGACGGGCTGATGAGTGATTAAAAATTTATATTTCGCTTTCGATGCTGCCAGCTCCTTTTCTAAGAAAGTAACCATATCTATTTCAGGCACATTTCTATCTTTACTGAAGAACTGATCAAGCACAAAAAATTCTGTCTGCTCACTTATCCTATAAGTATACATTCCATGCCCAATTAGCTTACCTATTTGCCCTTCTATAAAAGGTCGAATAACTTCCTGCCATGCTTCTGGTTGTCCGGGGCTGTTACTAACATCATGATTTCCCTTCGCTAAAACCCATGGTACAGAAAGATTCACAGAATATAGTAAGTCAACAGCTCCACGGTTCATTTGTCTGGCTAAATGTGCGTTGCCAGAAACTCCTTCTACTAAATCGCCCAGCTGTACCACCGCCTTTACTTTAGGCGTTAGCACCTCCGACTGCCTTTTTATTACTTGTAGAAATTTTGGCATATAGAAGGCCGTATATTGAGGATATTCATTAAATATTTGTTGAAAATCCTGAGGACGTGTCATTACGTAATCCAGATCGTGATCTTCTATACGATCATAATGCATATCACCCAGAACTATAAAACTTTCATCTTGTGCTTTTAAGGTTAAGTAGCCAACCCCAAAAAAGAATATAAAGAGTAACTTTTTCATCTAATTCTTTAAGTTTATATATACTTTATTTTATACCTTCTACTTCGAAAACTTCTCTGACACGATTATTTTCATCTTTTACCATATAATAAGTTTTACCTGATACTGT
The DNA here is from genome assembly GCF_000190735.1 of Pseudopedobacter saltans DSM 12145. Taxonomy (GTDB): domain Bacteria; phylum Bacteroidota; class Bacteroidia; order Sphingobacteriales; family Sphingobacteriaceae; genus Pseudopedobacter; species Pseudopedobacter saltans. Next base: position 4,229,420 of record NC_015177.1, on the reverse strand, counting down.
AGGAACTTTGATAGTTTTACCTGTATCTTTTACTGATTCATTCCACACATATTTGCCGTTATAAGATGCTCTTAGTGAGGCCTGTTTTCCCTCGCTCAATTTTAAACTCTTTTTTTTATCTATGTTTTTCAACATTGTGAATTGATCCCGTATAATTCCATCGGCGCATATCCATTTCAGGTCCAAACGGTTATTATTAACTTCAACCATCACGGCACCTCCTATTTCGGCGTTAGAGTAGGGCATTGCATCATGAGGCCAGGACGGCTGGGTATTCGAATCAAGTTTGCCTGCCGAACCTGTTACCACATATACTGTTCCCTGATTACTATTTTCTTTAATATATGGGCTATACCTGTTATCAGTATTAAAAGCTCCGGAAGAATTATCCAGATTGTATTTTTCTGAGAAAGAAGCTTCAAACCCATAATGGCCTTTCATCAATTTTGAACGTTCGTAACTATGACTGTGGCCTCCCAAAATCAAATCAACGCCATAACGTTCCACAATAGGTAACAAGTTTTCGCGAAGTTTCACCATCGTAATTTCTTTGTCGGAACTGTGTCCACCCATAGAGTATGGGGGATGGTGCCAGAAAACAACAATCCAGTCTTGTTTCTTATGCGCATATTCCAGATCCTTTTTCATCCACTGTACTTGTGTACTTAGGGTATCAGAAAGCTTCAGTCCGTTTTCATCTATGTAATAAGAGTCTAGGGATATAAAGTGTATATTTCCAATATCAAAAGAGAAATAGGAGGGATTATAAGAAGGGACACCGCCCGCTTCGCCATTAATAGGCATAGTAAAGTTTTTAAAATACGCCACCTCGCGGGTCCGTTGATTTTTACCTCTGTACTTCCCTACATCTAAATAATCATGGTTCCCAGTGGTTGGATACATCGGGTATTTTTTCAAAAATTCCTGCTGAAAAATCTCAAAAAAATTAGATTGATATTCTGCATCAGTTCCACTTTCATAAGCGTTATCTCCAAGTAGTATCCAGGCGTTCATATATTCGTTTCCCAGATACTTTACAAACTGATCGCGAATATCTTTTTGATTTTGAGATCTATTTCCTGCATCTCCAAAAAAGCCTATACGATAAATCCCTTTGCTTCCTTTTAAAGGCAGTGTATAAAAATAGTTAGCAGTATCGCCCTGTAGTGTATGTGTTAGACCTCCTATCGAATAGTAATATCTGGTATCCGGTTTTAATTCATGAAGAGCTACAATATGTTCCAAAGAAATGGAGTCATTCTCTACAGAAAACTCCAGATTTTCAGCTGAAGTTCCATATCGAACCACTCCCCTTTCCAACACATTGGTTCTCCATCTTATTACGATACTATTACTCGAGGCGGCCTGTAAATAAGGACCTCTAGTTAATAGTGATTGGGGATTTTTCTCTTCTTTAGCACCTATTTCATCTAAAGCCAAACTGCCATAAACCTGTACAGAAAGGGAAAAAAGAATCCATAAGAATATTATAGCCTTTTTCATGCGAATGGGTTTTAATTGATTTCCGTAGGAGTTTTAATCCTACGGAATGTTTATAAAAATTATATGGTAGCACCAGGTAAGTCGGTTAGTCTTACCGTAGTCCATGGTGTTTTGTCTACATTTTTGTATATAACAATATCTACATCATTTTTTGCGGATATCATTACATTTGCATAACCACAGAAATCTGCATATTCATAATGTTTGATGAAAGGCTTTTCGTTTTCCAGGTTTACTTTACGCTCGCTAAGTGTTGTTGGAGAAAAACGAGGTTCTAAATTGACCAAATCAGCATTATAGGATTCTACTCCTTTTAAATGATTTTTAACAGGTGCATCTGGTGACGGAATAACACTACCAACACATACCTGAATAAGGCTTCCTTCGGGTGTAGTCCGGGTCAGTACCGAGGTTTTATGCAAATGTCCGCAAAGTACAATCGCTCTGTGTTTCCCCAATAAGTTCACTAATTCTTCTCTTTCTTTTTCTTGTCCGGGCTTACCGAAGACATGCCAATTAGATCTTGCATCAAATGGTATGATTGGCGCGTGAACAGAAAAAAACAGTAAATCTTCCTTATGTTCAGCCAATACCCTTTTTAACCAGATCATACTTTCTTTTAAACGGTAACAATCGAAAAATATAAATCGGGCTTTTTTATGAACAAATGTAGCATTAGCAGTATTCACCGCTGTTTTCAATTCTTTACTTTGCCACGGCAATACCGTTTCATTATACATCTCATTTGCTCCTTCTCCCGTTACATCGTGATTACCTTTAATCACAAAGAAAGGCCTTTTTAGCTCTTGCTCTTTTACCAGAGCTATAAATTCTGTTACCTGCTTTGTAGCCAATTGTTCAGAACCGCAAAGCCCTTCTACAAAATCACCCAACTGCAACCAAAAATCAACATTCAACTGTTTAGCTTTTTCTTTAGCAACTTCTAATAAAAGCGGAAGGTTCTCTCTGGTGATACGTGAATAGTTTTCTATTTGTGTTATATCATTCGGATATTTTAATTTCACATAATCCATATCGTGATGTTCCAGCTTATCGTAATGGAGATCGCCCAATAAGACAAAATTGAAACCATTACCTTTACTTGGAATAAAATCGAAAGCTGAAGTTCCTAAGGGTAAAGCCACCGCCAAAGCCCCCATCGAAGCTATAAATTTTCTTCTGTTTAATTCGTTAGACATACTATTTGGTTTATATCGTTTTGTCTTAATGATTAACTTTAAACTCTTTTCTTGTGGTTTCCAGGAATACCAAACCATTTTCCTTGGTAGGTTCTATGGCTGTACCTGTTTGGAAATTATTCCAGGAATTTATCAATACAATTCTTTTTGCTCCCAAATTCCGTTTAGCTACATTGCTATACTTTGAATAAAACGCTACATCAGGATTCAAATCGTATTTTTTACTTGTGGGAGTCATTACCTTATCGTTATATCCCGGAAATATACAGGGTACAAAATCAACATTCCACACTTTGGTAGAATCGGTCCAGTTTTTCCAGTTCATATCGCTGAATGAGGGAAAAAACACAAAACGATCATATACATCGGTAGACCAATCTTTCAATACTACCGCATCCATGGATTTCACTGCAGGTTTATAACGCTGAGGAGGTAACCAACCCGAGGTAATTTCTCCAATAATATAAAGGTCTACACCGACTTCTTTCATGGCGGCTTTTAGCGCAGGTATTACAGTACCATAATCTATACTGTTTGCCGCACTCGAAGAAAGATTCAGAGGACTGATTCCAACTACGGGCTGGCCATTAATCTTATAATAGTAATCTTGATTAAAATGTGTATTTGCCAAGCTTTTAAACTCGTTAATCATAGTGGTTAATTTAGCCCCGGTCAACGGTGATGTATTTGACACAGATAAATGGGCAGTACTGTAATTAATTACCATTTTCACTTTGCTGTTCCTTCCATTGATAAAACTATTAAGCTGCGCATTTCCTGAAGTACCATTCCAGGTAAAAACAAAGAAGTCCAGCCGGGCATCGTCAGCCCATTTACGGTGCTGTTCCATAATACTCGCATCTAAAGCACTATATTCGCCCAATGCCGGGGCATAAGTATACTTCTTAGCCCAATCAGATGCGGTATAATTTGAGTAATAAGCTCCGGTTATCACATCCTCTGTAATCACCACCGGCTCAATTTCGTAATTGAAATCAGGTGGCAAATATTGATTTTCCTTTTTACATGATGCAGTTAATACAACCAGCATTAAAACATATATTATTTGTCTAATTTTCATTTTGTTAATATTAATGTGGCAGATAAGGATTTTTCTTAAGTGGGAGCGCAAACCATAACTTAGTAAACAAATCATCAGGTCCGCTTAACCATGAAACTGCTTTTTCCACTTCAGCTCTGTTGGTTTGATATTCATCAATCGGGTAAAGGATACGATCTGGCAGATATGCATAGTCACCGTCATAGGTTGCAAATTGAGGTTGAAATTCCAACACTCTGGTCCGTCTTATTAAAGCCCAGGCATCCACTCCCTGCATAGGTATAGCTAACCAGTGCTGCATTGTTATCTGTCTGGAAAAATCGCCTGCAGGCACATAACTGGAACATATTCTTAACCAGTCTTTAAACTGAGCCTGTCGACCTACCGTATCAGAAGCGGTTCCCCACTTAATTCCCGGGGTATTTTTATAGGTGTTTGCCTGTGCTGATGAAAGGCCGTAGCGATTAAAAGACGCATCTATACCTTCGTAATAGTACCCTGCTGCGTTTGAAGTTCCCCACCAACCTTTAAGCGCCGCCTCTGCCTTCAAAAAGCATGCTTCTGCATAAGACAAAAAAACATACTCAGCATCCGGCTTAAGAAAACGTTCTCCGATATACGAATAGTCATCTTGCTTTAAACCGCTATGTGGGTTTTCCAAACCTCCCGAGAAGGTACTTCCACCACCATAAGAAATATTTTGTCCAAAGTATTCGCCTTTTTTTGGTCCTTGGGTGGCACGCTGCGCATAAATACCGATACGCGGATCTCCGTAAGGCAACGTGTGATATACCAACGATTCGCAAAGGACAGGAATAGTTGCTTTATTGGCTGTATAATTGTAAACTACCCGATCATATAAAGGACTCCAGGTATCACTTGTGGTACCCCAATTTGCTGCGGCGGTTTCATTCTGCGTTTTAATAATAGCATCTTCATTCCGGGAAATTTCCTGTACTACCCTTTTAGCAGTTTCAGGATCTCCGTTAGGCGCCTCATTTGATATTCTCAAAGCAATCCTTAAACGTAAGGTATTAGCAAATTTTTTCCATTTCAGCAGATCGCCACCATAAACTTTATCAGCAGCAGCAGAAAAAGTATCTCCTGATAAATCAATTGATTCTGATAGTATTTTCAGGTCGTCCAGAAGTTTGTAATAGACATCCTGTTCCTTAGTATAAGGAATGCTGGGATCCCCGTTTAATGCTCCATCAGTAGGAATACTTCCCCAAATAGAAACGGCATTAGATAGAATATAATTTTTCCAGATACGCGCTATCGCAACACGATTTTTATATGCGGGATTATCTTTAAAATTCTGCTCGATTTGATGTACCGGTTGAAGACTTTTAATGTACGTATCCACCCAGTAGGCAGTATTTTCACTATGACTATAGGTGTAACGTTGAAATGAACCCTGAAAACCTGAATAGTGTTGTGTATAGTTAAAGAAAACAACACGATTCATATTACCTCCATACAGATTCATTGTTTCAAAAATGGAGGTCGTAAAAAGAAAATCAGGTTCTACTTTTACGGGACGATTAGGATCTGTATTTATTTCCTTAAAGTCTTTCGTACAGGAAAATAGTCCTAATACACATATATACAAAAATAAAAGGTTTGATTTCATAATAATGCTCGTTAAAATGTAAGTCTGATGTTTAAACCGTATATAGCATTTGGCGGAAGTGCTCCATTTTCAATTCCCTGTCCATTGCCTGATGTTGACGTGGCTTCCGGATCAAGTCCCAGAGGTGTTTTTCTGTATAAAATCGCAAGATTACGACCTGATAAAGAGAATCTCGCACTCTTAATTGGAGTTTTTTTCAAAATGGATGCAGGTAAATTGTATCCGAGTGCTATTTCCCTCAATTTAATGTAAGAAGCATCATAGATTACAAATTCAGCGTAATTAGGACGGGCATATTCATAGTTTTGAGGAGTAACAAATTTATCGTTCTTTGTTCCATCCGCAAAGTAAGCATCCCACTTAGCGCCACCACTTAGTTCACTTCCGCTTTCGCCCCATATAACTGTATTACGATAATAGTCATCCCTTCCATACAGCGTTTCCGCTAAAACTCCGTTAGTTAACATAGCAGATATACTCCGAGAATACATTATTCCGCCCATCTTGAAATCAAACAGCAAGCCCAGGTCGAAACGTTTGTATCTGAAAGTGTTATACACTCCCCCAAGCCAATCGGGTGTTGCTGTTCCAAAAGCCATATCATTATCTTTTACCAACAACGATCCTCCGTCTTCGAGCAGCATATGACCTTGCGCATCTCTGGCCACACCTAAGCCTCGCAGATAAGCATAAGGTTTACCCACCTCGGCATATACATATAAATAACTGGAATAATTGTTCAATTGAAAGCGGTCTATTCCATCAATCAGTTCAACAACCTCGGAGTTATTTTTTGAATAATTGATTTGACTTGTCCAGGAGAAGTTCTTTGAATTAATGATTTTAGCACTTGCTGTTGCTTCAAAACCCCAGTTTTTTATTTTACCGGCATTATACAAACGGCGCTGATAACCACTGGAAGCAGGTAACTGTGCAGAAACAATCTGATTGGTAGTTGCCGCATTATAGTAAGTTCCATCAAATGTCAGACGATTATTAAAAAACCGTAAATCTACTCCCATTTCATACGAAGCTGTGCGCTCTGGCTTTAAATCAGGGTTATTCATGGTAGTTCCTAAGGAAGCTATTGGAGCACCATTGAAAAAGCCATTAAAAGTATAAGCCTGGGCTAAGCGATAAGGATCTGTATCGTTACCTACAACAGCATAAGATCCTCTCAATTTAGCGAAACTTAAAAAGCCGCTTTTCAGACCAAGCAGATCACTTACTATAACAGTTCCTCCAATTGAAGGATAGAAATAAGAGTTGTTACCTTCAGGAAGAGTCGAAGACCAATCGTTTCTTCCAGTAACATCTATATAAGCATAGCCTTTATATCCAACAGATAGGGATCCGAATACTGAATTGAGCTTCTTCTTGCGAATATCCTGAGATACCGTAGGAAACTCCTTTGCATTTGAAATATTTATTAGGCCAGGTTGAAGAAGTGAACTGATACGTTGTTCTCTTTTTTCATAATTCGAACTAAAACTACTCGCGCCCAAGTTAGCCAATATCGAAAACTCACTCATCTTTCTTTTTGCTGTAAGAATACCTTCAAGGTTGATGTTTTGTTGTTTGGTATTAAAGGTTCTCATATAACCATCCGGGTTACTAGCGACGATTGAACCTGCATTATTAAACTCAAACCCATCCCACACATAAACATCTGCTCCTAAACGCCCCTTGAAATCCAGCCATTTATTAATATTCATAGACGGATTGATTGAAGCAATTACTCTATCTTTTGTATCCTTATTTGGATTTTCATTGATTACCCAGTAAGGATTACTGAAATTCCGGTGTGTCCCGATTTCTTTTCCGGTTTCAGCATCTTTGTAAGGCATAAGTTCAGCGAGGTCGGTACTTCTTGCCATATGGGTATATAGATTTGTCGGATTTCGCCCATTCGAATTTGAATATTGTCTATTCTCCACTATATTTCGAATAAAGCTTATCTTACTATCGACTTTAACTATCTTAGAAAAAGTATTTTGCAGGCGTAAATCCGCGGAATGCTTTCCGTTCAAATTAAACCCATCAACCACGCTTGTACCTTTATAATTGGTGTATGCAAAGCGATACGTATTCCCGGGTGTTCCGCCTTCCACTGCCAAGGCATTGGTAAGTAAAGAGGCTTTAGAATAAAAATCTTTTACATTGTTCGGTTGCGGCAGATATGGTTTAATCTCTCCATTTAGAGCCACATAAGGCTGTCCCAGCATTGGAGATCCCCAGCTTCGGTAATTGTTAATAGCCTGCGGTATAGAATTTTTATTGTCGATATAGAAGGAAGTACCTACCCCATAAGCATTTTGGTATTCGGGGAACTCTGTAAGGCTTTGCAACATCAAACTAGAGTTTAATGATACTTTAAACTTGGGTGTTCCTTTTTTTGTAGTAACTAAAATTACGCCATTAGCTGCCCTGGATCCATATAAAGCTGATGCATTTGGGCCTTTTAGTACTTCTATGCTTTCAACATCTTCGTAATTTATGTCTGCAGCATTATTTCCGTAATCGATATTTCCGTCACCAGCGGTATTATCTATCGGCATCCCATCCACAACGAATAACGGCTGATTATTACCTGTAAGTGAACTGTTTCCTCTGATTACTATACGGGCAGATCCTGTATTAAGTCCAGGAGGAACAATTTGTACACCTGCAATTTTACCCGACAAAGAATTCAAAATGTTTGTACTCTTAGTTTCGTTCATCGCGTCAACATCTATTCCCTGAGTACTATAGCTTAACGACTTAACTTCTCTTTCTATGCCCAAAGCAGTAACAACCACTTCCGATAGTTTGGTATCCTGAGGGAATAATTGTACGTTAATTGTTTTTCTTCCATTAATTTTCTCTACTGCATCTTGCATTCCAACGGATCTGAAGACCAGAGCAATAGCATTTGCCGATACCTGGATAGTATAATTGCCTTCAGTATTTGTCATGGTCCCCGACTTTTGTCCGTTCTCGGTTTTAACAAGAACGCTCACCCCTGGAAGAGGCGAACCATCAGAAGAATCGATGACTTTACCGCTAATAACATTTTGCTGCGCATTCAAATAGAATGGATGCAAACCTATTATTATTAATAAGTATTTAATTATTTTCATATAATTCTATTCTTGGAGTTATTTAAATAAAAATTGACAGTTGTATAAGGCATTAAATTATGCCGGTACAATTTGGTTAGTCCGTCAGGATGACAAGGGCCCCTGGTACAATATAAAAACATAATTGTTCTATTAATTTGCTTCGGCAAGTGTACACAAGGGGGTCTAATAAAAGATTAATAAAAGATTAATTTTAAACTTTAAAGGCACTTTTTAGAAAAAATCGAAGCGCAGGAGTACCGCTCATCTTCACTATAACGGAGAGAAATTCCTTCACATAGCAGAAAAAGACCTAAGCATAAAGACTCCACATCATTTCTGAAAGGATAGATGATTTTTCCCGGTCTATCTAAAAAAACAAGAACCCTTTGGAAAAGCAAAGTTGTTAAATCTAGTACCGACAGGAACTTTTGTATAGGTGAGTCGAAATATATTTTAAAAACCGTAAAGAAAGCAAAGGCTTTCGTAAAGAGCACTAAGGCTTTGCTTTGTGCTCTTTGCGTGTTCTTAGTCCTCTCTGCGGGTGAGATAATCTACCAGGCTTCAGTTTTTCTACATATTGGTACTGATACCAGATAGTATAAATCCTCGAAAGCCTGATTAATTTCTTCGTTAAAATAGATGAAAAATAAAGTTTAATGTTAATGTTCTCCTTCTGTCTGGATTTCGCTAACGTCAAATCCCTGTTTTTTCAACTCCTTGCTTACCTTCCAGGCAAAGAACAGCAGATAAATAAAACAGATAACCGGGATAAAATATGATTTATGGATTCCGCTGTTATCTGCAAATATTCCCTGTACCGGTGGGATTATAGCGCCTCCCAAAATCATCATAATCAGGAATGAAGATCCCTGACCGGTATACTTACCTAAACCGGTAACAGATAAGGAGAATATACTGGGCCACATAATAGAGCAGCACAAGCCTCCGCTAATGAATGCATATATAGCAAGATCCCCGCTTGATAAAAGTCCGATAACCATTGCAACAACTCCAAGGACGGAGAACGTAGCCAATGTTCTAGCCGGCTTTTCCTGGCTGTAAAAGAAGCCTAAAATCATAATAGCCACACATATTGCATAAGGATACATCATATCTATATTGGTACCCGTGATATGGTTGGATACCAAAATAACTCCAAATGCTACAAAAGGAACAATTACCGTAAGAATTCTTTTTGCAGTTTTGCTGATATTAAATACCGAGACAGCACCTGTCCACCTGCCTATCATTAAGCTCCCCCAATAGAGAGAAATAAATGGCGCAATAGTCGCTTCCGGATAGGAGCCGAACTCGGGGGTATGCAACAAAGCTCCAAAATTACTCTGAATACTCACTTCTACACCTACATAGGTAAAGATAGCTAGCATACCCAGCATTAATTGCGGGTATTTCATGGCTCCCCATCCTTCGGGATTCTTTTTCGATGCAGAGAAACTTAGGAATAATGTTAACACAATAATAACTAATGAAAAATAAACATATAAAGAGGCGGATATCCCTGTCAGCGATTCCAGTGGATGGGCAGCTAAAATCAATATAAAAGCCAGTAACATCACCAATAAAGGTGTATTTGTTCTAGGGCTGGCTTCTACTGTTTCGTTACTTCGTACATCCGGCAGTTTTGATACTGAAAAGAAGATAGCGACAGCTATAAACAATCCCGTTAGGATATAATACAAAGAGTTTATTGCCGTTATCTCCACTTGTGCCGCTTCTGCCCCAGCCGCAGTCCCAAACAGCACTATACTCACTATAATCGGCCCTAAAAGGGAACCAAAGTTGTTTACCCCGCCTGCTAGATTTAACCTGTCGGCACCGGTTTCTGGTGTACCCAGCGCTACCGCGAAGGGATTTGCAGCTATCTGCTGTAATGAAAAACCCAATGCGATAATAAAAAATGAAGTCAGGATCAATCCAAAAGAGCCTATGTTTACCGAGGGAACCATTGCTATGGAACCTATTGCCGATATCACAAGCCCGTAAATAATCCCGTTCTTAAATCCTATTTTATTCAGTATATCTACCTTTAATAATTGCGAGGCAAAATAAAGGATCAGTGATCCTATAAAGTATCCTCCATAAAATGTAAAGTCGATCAACTGAGATTCAAATTGTGTTAAATCGAAATGTGCTTTACAGAACGGAATAAAAATGCCATTCGAAGCCGCTACAAAACCCCAGAAAAAAAATACCGTTACCAGGGTATACAGTGCAGAAGCATATGTCTTGTTAGTTTGATTTAGGTTTCCCATGTATATAATTAGTTATGTTTATAATTGCTTTAAGGTATGGAACTGTGCGGCTCCTCCTATTAAAGCGGCTCTTTCTCCAAGAACAGAAAGGTAAATAGGAATAACTTTCCCAACCGATTCATATAGTTTTTGTTTTATATTATCAATAAAGAAATCTTTGGCTTTCGAAATATTCCCGCCAAGAACCACTACCTCTCCCTGTTCTTTTTGAATAAAATATGCTAAAAATGAAGCAAGATTGTCACTAAACTCTTCAAACAGTTCCTTCGTAATCTCATGATCAGGGTATTTCTCTACAATTTCCTTTACGTCTTTTACAGATTTACCTGCCCTTTGCTGGAATTGTCTGACAAACCAGCGGGAGGATATACATTCTTCAATAATATCTCCTTTATACGGGGTACACCACAGATTAGCATCGAAAGACTCCCCAGATTTCATATAGGCCGATCCCAAACCCGTACCTAGGGTTAGTCCAACCGCTACTGAACAACCTTCAAGACTACCTTTATATATTTCGCCCTGAAGAAAACAAGCAGCATCATTGTTTAACCGAATATTTTCTTTTGGGATATCCAGATGGTAGGCAATCAACTCCTTTACATTAAGACCGTACAGTGAATCATATTTGTGCAGGTCTTTGATATAGCTTATGCCATTTTCATAGTCGAACGGACCCGGCATTGCTATACCTAATTTTTTTTCGCTCTGTGGGCAGGTATTAAACGATTTAGCTATTGCACTACACCATGCTATAATAATTTCTTCCGCAACAGCAGCCGAGTCAACCCTTTCTCTGATAAGACTTTTATCAATTATCTCCAAAGTATCCAAATTCACCAGGGCCACGGTAATGTGGGAGCCTCCGATATCTACTCCCGCTACTATATTATTCATATTTAATTGCCATTTATGTATTGTCCTGAACACGTTATCAGGCAAACGCGTTATCGGGTATTAAAAAACGGCGATCCCCTCTCTTCCTAAGAATCAAGGGATGTCTTCGACAAGATTCGCCGTCTATCTTCCAACCCTCATGAATATTTATTATTGTAAATAAGTCTTTTATCTATCAGATAGAAATATGACTAAATATTCCTGATTATCTACTTTTCAATACCCCAGGCCTTATTGGGCAATGGTCCCATTTCTAATTCTAGAAGTCCTCCGTTTGCGATATCATGCTGTGCAAACCAGGTTTTATTCAGAACTTTTCCATTAAGCCGGGCCGATTGTATGTACTTATTTGTATTAGAAACACCATTCGCGATAACCGTGAACTCCTTTCCTCCAGTCAGTTTAATTACCGATTTTTCAAAGAAAGGGCTTCCTATTGTATAAACGGGAATTCCCGGTGTCACAGGATAGAATCCTAACTGGGAGAATACCACAAAAGAAGAAAGCCCCCCTCCGTCCTCATCTCCCGGAACGCCCATTAAATCGTTCCTAAACCATTGATGGATAAGTGTTCTGATTCTTTTTTGCGTTTTCCACGGCTGGTCTGCATAGTTATACAGGTATGGGATATGCAAAGAGGGCTCATTGGCCATGGAAAACTGGCCTACATTGCCTGTATGGTCCGGCAATTGTGCATAAAAACTAAATTTAGAATCGCCTAAAGGCTGGTTGAACATATCATCAAGGTATTTCACAAACTGTTCTTTCCCCCCCATCAGTCTAATCAGGTCTTCAATATTATGCTGTACATCCCACCTGTATATCCAGGCGTTGTTTTCTCCGTAATATTCCCTTGCTCCCTGCCCTCCGGAACGGACATAATCGAAAGGTTCGATAAAATTCCCTTTGTCATCTTTAGGGTGAAAGAACCTGGTATTTTCGTTAAAGAGATTGCGATAGTTAAAAGACTGCTTCATAAATAGCTGATAATCTTCCTGATGTCCAAGTATTCTGGCCATTTGTGCCAAACACCATAAATCATAGGAGGTACCCAAGGTAACAGCTACTGGCTGTCTCTTTTCGAAATGATGCACCTCCGGGATTGTTTCCTTTTCCCCTGGATACAAAGCAGGGATATATCCTTTCCCTTTAAAGAATTCATCCAGCTTTCCGGCTGGCATTGCAGACCATGGAGCCAATGTTTTTTCTGTCAAAGCGCCTTTAGCTGCCTGATACGCTTTTTCAAAATCAAAGGTTCTTATTCCCTTTTCATAAGCATCCAGCAAAGAGGCTACACCATGATTGGAATTCATCCTTCTGCTATCTCCATTGATCTCAGGAAAAGTTGGCAGCCAAAAATTGTCCATCTGTTCGGACATCCTGACAAAGGAATTCAGTATATCGCCTTCTTTCTTCCCGTCTATCAATACGTTTAACGGATGATGGGCTCTGTACGAATCCCAGATCCAATCGTCTGTATAAAAAGGGCGGCCGCCATCTTTATGCACTTCCCCGTCAAAACCGCTAAAGTATCTTCCGTCTTCCGAAATATTTACCGGACGCTCAAAAGTTCTGTATAGTGAAGTGTAGAAAACGTGTTTATCTGATTCGGAGTTCCCGCTAACCGTAATTTTCCCTAAGCTTTCATTCCAAACCTCTTTCCCTTTGTTCTGCACCCTAGCTACATCAAAATCTTTTATTTCACGGGCTAAATTTGCTTTGGCCTGATTTTCATCGATAAATGAAATACCGTACTTAAGCCTGATATTGGACTCCTTACCAAAAGTCAGTATCAGACAGGCGTTATCTCCTGTGGCTTCCACTCCCGAAACAAGGAACTTGTTCTTTAGTACCTTAATATCCATTGGTGCATGGTCTGGTTCAGCATAGATGTAAACTTTGGTATTGTTTCCAATTTCCTGGCTGCCCGACAGTCCTTTCCCATCCCATTTCAACGTTCCCTTTTTGGAATTAAACATTAAATACGGAGCACTGCTGTCTGAAAAGTTCAGGGAATAAATAGCGGATTGATGAGAGACTCCAAAATCAACTTTAATATTTTCATTTTCCAGATAAACACTATAGGCATAAGGCTTTATTACCTCCTGGTCATAACTATAGTCGATAACAGGTTTGGACGTATTGATTTCTCCCTGCGAAGGACTTAAGTTAAAAGCAGAACTGCCCCTATGGCTGGTTACTATTAACGGTAAACCATGCAATCTGTCTCCGGTAAAATCTCCCCGCTCGGGATAAACCCTTAACAGACTATTCGGTAAATGGATTGTCGGATAAGTTGGTACCAGCAAATGGCTTATGTTACCCATATAAGGGTTGACATAGTCCACAGGAGAAAGATTGTTATCCTTTTTTGACGCACAGGCCATTCCGATCCCTAAAATAACGGGAACTACATATATTGATAAATATCTTTTAGGTCTTGTGAATTTCATTCTTCGGAACATTCGCTTTATAGTTTTGTGTATCTTTTAAGTTCTAAACAGTTATGTACTAAATCTGTGTATATAGATTAATAACAATCTTATATGTGAAGAACACTTTGTTTATTCTATCCGGCGAAATAAGTTTCTATTAATTAATAAATACTTAACAAAATATTAACACAACATACTAGTATTAAAAATAAAACATAAAGCAATGTATATCAATCATTTAATTTTATCCAAAAAAAGATAAAGGAGTTTTTAAGTTCCACCTGACAGGAACTAATCATATACCATTATATCAACAAAATAATAGACCTTAGAAAAAAACAGTACTTTTTTAGCGCTGAATAGGGAAGAGATAATTAGAATGATACATAGTACATGACAAAAAATTATTGTCATTTTCCAAGAAATCCCCTTAACGAACGAAGCGAAGTCTGCCTTGACGGCAGTCGGGTAATCTCCAAGTTTGCACAGGCTCTTTTTTCAGAAAGCCTCCGCCTGGGTAGGTTGTTCTTCGTCAAAGAAGTAGAAATTTATTCCGTAGATTATTTCGTTCCCGAATCGAGTTCCGAACAGGCTATTCTTCCTCTCAATAAACTCATTCCAGTATTTCATGAAAACTTTTATGGAATTCTTCTCCATAAATTTGTTTATATTCTTTATTAAAATTCTCGAAAGCAGACTTCGCTAAAGAATGTTTTCCAAGATGAGCCAGTGCTTTACATTTAAAAGTCATAGCTTCTTCGTTTACAGGGTCGAAATAGAATATATAATTTGCCAGGCTCACTATAAACTCGGGGTCTTCGTTTATCTGAATCTTGGTCATATACTGTAAATAAGTATCTATGATATCATTTGAGATATCTGATTTAAATTGATCTAACCATTCAGATTCAAGGTTTGACAAAAAGCTACCTTTTTGAACGATTGCAGTAAGCTGATTCAGCTCAGTTTTTGTCAGTTCCTTTTTACTGCCCACAATCTGCAGATATTCCTTATAGTCTACATCAACATCAGAGGACAGTTTTATTTTCCAATAACCTGTTTCCTTCGAGATCTGACATCCATCTAATTTATCGAGAATGGTTTTTAATTTTGCGATGTTAACCGAACGATTATTACGCGCACTTTCAACCGTTTTATCAAACCAAAGTATTTCAGTCAACTTTTCGGAACTAATACCGCGTCCCCACCTTAAAGTGTACAAAAGGACTATTAGAAAAAGCTCCTTAATAAGAGGGGTAAACAATTTGGTAATATCATTTCCATCTTTGTCAAACAGCTGAAAATCACCAAATAAAAACACCGAATTTTTATGAATTCCCTTAGTATCGGTATGGTGTTGCCTTTCAATCTCGACATTTTTAATCTCTTCAGTATGCTTATGATTATCCTGTACTACTTCAGTTGACAAATGCCCGGTTTCTTCAATCTTATCTTTTACTCGTCTACTTCTTTTCCAAATCAAATACGCAATAAGTCCAATTAGAAAAATAACTGCCAGAACAATTCTATAATAAGATTTATTGAAAGAATTTAAATCTGGCTCACTGCTTAATATTGTAGGTTCCACCGGGCTGGAAAGTGTATATATTTTAATTTTTGTTTTATCAGCTTTCTCATCTCTGTAGAGCGTAACTGCAACAAATTTTTCCAGATTTTCACAATAAAACAAATCTGCAAAAGAGTGTATATCATAAAATTCATAAGGAATTTTATTCCCTAAATAGGTATACTCCGAGCCATCCAACCTCCCCCTTATCAGTTGCAAAGACGAATTATACTTGTGATTTGGAAATACCAAAGCATAGTAGGTATTTTCTTTTTCATTAATAATCAAAGAGTTTGCAAAAGCAAACTCTTCCTCATTAGAGTCCAGTTCAAATAATTTTCTAAAACTCTTTTTTTGAGGGTCAAAGAATACCATATCATAAATATTCTTTGGATTTAGTATTTGCTCTCCTGAAGAACTTCCATAACCTCCAATAATATAAGCTCCGGAATTAACAACTCCAAGTGCAGCCAAATATCTGGGCGTAAAGTATCCTGTTGTATTTTCTACTGTCCATTCCTTTTTATTAAAAGAATATCGATTGACTTCCTTTTTATATTTATACTGTCCATATCCGCCTATGATGTAAAGAGAACTGTCTTTAGGAAAATAAAATTTATTCGGATGCCAATAATTAGTAATATTAGCCGGATATATATACGATTTGTCCCAGGCAGCTGTTGAAAAATCAAAAGTAGAAACCAGCTTCTGATCAACATAAAAGTTCATCAGCTTTCCGTTCTCAAATAATGATTGATTACCGCTTAGCAAATGATGTTTACCAGATAGGTATGGTATCGAATTCAATGCATTGGCAGCTATATCCAATGTATATAGAGAATCCTCACCAATAAGATAAAGCTGTTCCTTTTCTTTATTAAAAGCTATACTGCTGGCTCCCGAAGTATTAAATTCTTTTAAGAGGTTCCAATCATGATGCTGCTCCCTGATCCATATCGGATTGATTACTTTTCCATCGGCCTTTTCAATACTTTCTCCTACATCAGTTCCTTCCAGCTCGTTTAATTTCCAATCGTATAATTGTCTTTTGTTTTTATCTAATATTTCGATGTTCTTTACCTTCATTGGCGGAACATCTGTTACTTTAAATTCCTTATAAAGATTATTTGCGCCAAAGAAAAGTTTATAACATGACCCCTTAAACTTGATAGGCTGAATATACTGTTTACCGTTGGCCGTAACTATTAATTGCTGCTTTTCTCTGTTGAAAAAGAACTGCAATTTAAACCATTTTTTATACAGTTCATCGACACGTATATCGAAAGCGATATTTGAAAATTCTTCGCCGATAATAAGCTTAAAGTGTGTATTCTCCCGAAACCTTTCGTCATATATAAGATCTATATTTTTATTATTCTGGTCGATAAGTCGAAATATATATCCAAAATGAGCCGGAGATTTATGTGCAAAAGCAAAATCGAATTGCAGCATAAAAGAATTTTCAAGGCATATTCCTTTGTTAGAACTTAAATCTAATCCCGTTCTTTTATCCTGTACGACATCATGACTATTAAAACTAAGACCATACGATTGTGCGATTATTGAAAGCGGTAACAATAACAGCAAACTGCAAACAAACAAAATTTGATACTTAGGTCTCATACTAGTTAGGTCTCAGATCAGTACTTTTCAAGAAGTATTGAAAATACAGAGAATAGCAAAATAACAGAATTTTATTTTTAGCTAATGATAATTTGTCCATAAACTTTGCAAGACAACAGAACACTAAAAATAGTATGTGCCTATTTCAATTAAGCTGATGCCTTCCTGCTCTTTAAATTTTTTAAAGTTAGGAAATGCTTTTTAAAATATGGTTTACATAAGAATATTATTCCGTTACATCCAAAACAATCTTCCCAAACTGATCGCTATTTTCCATCAATTTTATAGCATCATTAGCGTCCTCCAGCTTATAAGCGCTGTCGATTATGGGATGAATTTTATGATCTTCTATAAAAGACAGCATCGCTTTGAAATCCTGTGGCGATCCCATTGTAGAACCTAAAATCTGCAATTGTTTCCAGAAAATAATCCGGCCATTCAATTCAGGTAAATTACCTGCGGTTCCTCCAAAAAATACAATTCTGGCCCCGGGATTAACATAATTGAAATGTTTAGCAAAACCAGCCCCCAGTGCACTGTCTATGATTACATCGAAACCGGAAACCTTTTGCAGCAATTGCTGATCCCAATCATCCTCTTTGTAGTTAACACCGTCTATTGCCCCCAATCTTTTTGCAGCTTCTATTTTATCAGCATTGCCTGAAGTTACGTATACATTCGCTCCTGCTGCAACAGCCCAAAGTATAGCAAATGTTGATGTTCCTGCACCTGCACCAACGATGAGTACATTGTCGCCTTTTTTTAATTTAGCCTTGCTAAAAAGAGCCCTGTAAGCGGTAAGCCCTGCCAGTGGAATTGCAGCCGCTTCCGAGAAGCTTAAATGTTGGGGCTTTTCAAACAGACTGCTCACCGGAACCTTCACATATTCTGCAAAGGTTCCGTCTTTTGGCAGTCCCAGTATATTAAAAGCTTTGGATTGAAATTCCTCGTGATCTCCCCAAAGCAAAGATGGATTGATAATAACTTCTTTACCGATCCAATACTTATCCGTTTCGTCTTTTACTTCTGATACAATTCCGGCCCCGTCAGATCCAAGAATAATCGGAAACTTCAGTCCGGCATATTGACCTTTTTTTATCCAGAAGTCCCTTCTGTTAAAAGAAGCTGCCTTCACTTTTACTAAAGCTTCCCCTGTTTCTAAAACAGGATTTTCTACATTTTTATATATAAATTCTTGATTTATTCCTTCGAGGACCAATGCTTTCATTAGCTTCTAAATTTTGCTGCTATAAAAAATATGATGGCTAATATAGCTATAACAACAAAAATACCTACGTAATATCCTGCTTTAAAAACTCCTTCGAATAAAGAACAACTGCTTAAAAATGTAACGCAAATCAGGGCGATGATAGATAATGTTTTGTTCATAGTATAAAAAATAAAGGCAGAGGGATTAATTTCCCTCTGCCTTTATTACATTAAATTTAATGCCAAACTATTTTGCTTGCGCAAAACGCTCTGCTACTGCATTCCAATCAATCACATTCCAAAAAGCTGAGATATAGTCTGGTCGTCTGTTTTGATATTTTAAATAATAAGCATGCTCCCAAACGTCCATTCCTAAAATTGGAGTACCCTGTACTTCTGCTACATCCATTAATGGGTTGTCCTGATTTGGAGTAGAAGTTACTGCCAGTTTACCATCAGCACCAACGATTAACCAGGCCCAACCAGAACCAAAACGAGTTGCTCCAGCCTCTGCAAATTTAGTTTTAAAGTCTTCGAAAGAACCGAAAGCCGCATTAATCGCTTCTGCTAATTCTCCTTGTGGAGCACCACCACCGTTAGGGCCAATAACAGTCCAGAAAAGTGAGTGATTATAATGTCCACCACCGTTATTTCTAACAGCTACCGGATACTTAGAAATATTTTTATTGATTTCTTCTAATGAAGAATCAGCACCTTCCTTACCTTCTAAAGCTTTATTTAAGTTAGTAACATAAGCCGCATGGTGTTTTCCGTGATGGATTTCCATAGTTTGTTGATCGATATGCGGTTCTAATGCGTCTGATGCGTATGGTAACGCAGGTAATTCAAAAGCCATAATTTTATATTTTAAGGTTATACAATATAATTTATTATTAATAATTCTATTTCTACAAAGATAAACTCCCTGATCAAATAATTGTTGAATGATTGTTAAGTTTTATTTTAATCTCTTTTTCAAGAAAAAATTTCTCATCAATGCAGCACATTCTTCACTCATCACTCCTCCAACTATTTCCGTTTTTGGGTGTATAATTTGGGGATTTAAACGACTATATCCTCTCTTCTCATCCAATGCTCCAAAAACAATCCTGCTAATCTGTGTCCAATAAGAAGCACCGGCACACATAACACAAGGTTCTACGGTTACATATAAAGTACAGTTATGTAAATATTTTGCTCCAATAGTGTTACTTGCCGAAGTAAATGCCTGCATTTCTGCATGGGCGGTAACATCGTTCAGGCGTTCCGTCAGGTTGTGCCCCCTACCCACAACCTTACCATTAGCAACAATAATCGCACCAATCGGTACTTCGTCTTTATCAAATGCCAGAAGCGCCTCTTTATAGGCTTCCTTCATGAAAAACTCATCTGCAGCTTCCCGGCTCTGTTCTTCAAAAGAATAAAATTTCATATCTCAAAAGCTTAGCAAAGTTTAGCTCCGTCCGGAACTTTTTTATCCACAACGGTTATACAAACATTGCCTTCTTCATCATGAAAACCCGTTAGTAAAAATTCAGACATAAACTTCCCAATCTGTTTTTTCGGAAAATTCACGACTCCAACTATTTGCTTTCCTAAAAGCTCTTCTTTGTTGTATTTAGCTGTAATCTGTGCACTTGTTGTCTTAACTCCCAGCTGTTCTCCAAAGTCCACGCGAACTTTATATGCGGGCTTTTTTGCTTCCGGAAAATCAAGTACTTCAATAATAGTTCCTGCTCTTAAATCTACTTTTTCAAAGTCCGCCCAATTAATTACATCCATTGTTATTTCTTTTGCTGATCGGCGTAAGCAAACACTTTTTGCATTAAGGCGGTAGATCGGGCACTTACATTTTCTCTTATTTTCAACTCTTCTGCTGCAACCTCTACGAAAAGCCCCTGTATTGCCTTTTCGGTAACATAAGACGTTAAGTCTGTAGTTACAGGTTTTACTGTAGGAATCTTGTTATAAGCAGTAGTCAATTCCGTCCAGTACTTAGTTGCACCAACCTTCGCAACGCTGGAGTTCACTATAGGTTTAAATTTTTCGGTAAGTGCAGCTGTGGTGGTTCTTTTAAAATATTGGGTAGCCGCATCTTTATTCCCCAGCAGGATATTAGTTACATCCTGAAAAGTCATTTGTTTTATAGCATTTACCAAAATAGGTTTTGCTTCTTTGGCAGCATCTTCCGCCGCCCTGTTTAAACTTGTAATTACATTATCACACAAAGAATTGAATCCTAAAGAGCGCAGGGTAGATTCTACTTTCCGCGCTTCCTCCGGCATTAAAATCTTAACAGCTGCATTTCCCAAAAAACCGTTGGTAGCCGAAAGTTTGGTGGTACTATATCCCGCTCCATTTTCAAGGGCCTGCTTTAGTGCAGTTCCTATTTCTGCATTTGTCGGTGTACCCATTGCATTAACTATTGCCCCACCGTATTGGTTAGCTACCTGATTTAAACTATCGCAGCCTGAAACTAAAAAAGCCCCTGTTAGTAAGGCTACTACTCTTATTTTCTTCATTTTTAAGATTTTCACAAATTTAAAAAACTTAACGTTTGTTACCCTGTTTTACGCAAAAATCATTTTATTAATGTAACGATTATATGTATTTTTACGTTATACACATAAGATAATACGTGTAATATTGAATGAATATTCCATTTAGCTTAATTTAGCTTTTAATGAGTATAGCTCCAAGTAATAACAAACTTCACGATCTAGACCAGGAATGGATAACGGAATATAAAACTTCCGGAGATTTAGCTGCTTTGGCCCGCCTTTACGAACCTTATGTCCCTTTAGTTTACGGTGTAGCTTTAAAATATTTTAAAGATGAGGAAAGAAGTAAAGATGCGGTCATGCAAATCTTCGAGGAGCTTATCTCTAAAATAAAACAGCACAATATTCATCATTTCAAAAGCTGGCTTTATACACTTTCCAGAAACCATTGTTTAATGGAAATCCGTAAAGAGAAATCAAATCCAATAATTTTTGACGAAAGTTTTATGGATTTTGAACCTTTTATGCATCTATCTGAAAAAGAGCAAACTGAAACCAAGCTTATCGCTATGGAGGCTTGTCTCGAAACACTTAATATTGAGCAACGGCAAAGCATTACCTTGTTTTATTTACAGGAAAAATGCTACACAGAGGTAGCAAAAGAAACGGGATATGATTTAAAAAAAGTTAAAAGTTATATTCAAAACGGTAAAAGAAACTTAAAAATCTGTTTGGAGAAACAAAGTGAATAAGGACAACCAGGATATTGATTTAATAAAAAAATACTTGCGTGGACAATTAAGTCCCGCTGAAATGCATCGTTTAGAAAAAAGAGCCCTGGATGATCCTTTTCTTGCCGAGGCCATGGAAGGTTATGAAAATTTCCCAAATAATAGCCATTCCTTAAACGAACTGAAAGTAAGGCTTAAAAGCAGGACGGAAAGTAAAATTTCTAAAAACACCAACACACCACCTGTTAATTTTAAAATATGGTCTTTAGCTGCCTGTGTGGTCATTTTAATAGGTTTATTCAGTATTTATTTAAACCAGCCCAAACAGAATAATTTTTCCGAACCCTTAACAAAATCCAGCCCTCAGATACTTCCTCCGCCGGGTAACGCCCGTGAAAAAAAAACCATATCTCCGGATATAGCGGCCGAGACTTCAATCGAAGATATGATATCAAAGACAGAAGTTATAGCTGCCAATTCTGAAAGAAAAAAAGAGAAAGAAGATACTCCTACGGCCGACGATATTGTGGTTGAACAGATTGCCAGAACCACAGCAGCCCCATCTATGATTGCCCCTGCTGTAGAACCAGCCTTAACCCCTATGGCGAAAAAGGAAAGTTTGGCTGAACCGGACGCATTTGTTTCCTTGTCCAATACCAATACCCTTTCAACAAAAACAGCTAAGGAGGCTGATTCCATTGCTACAAAGGGAAAAATAAAGGACTTAAGTACGACGAAACCTATTGATGGTGCCATAATCAAGGATGTTAAAACAAACATCAGAGTAGTTAGCAACGAAAATGGTGAGTTCTTTTTCCCTTATAAGGTCAAGAAAATAGCAATATATGCCAAAGGCTTTCAAAGCAGAGAGATCGAATTAGGCCCCCTGCAGGAAATCAACATCAATCTCAACCCAAATCCTTCATCCGCCGACATTCCCGTAAGGAGTATCAGAAGAAGTACCGTAGTCGTTGGCCCATACAACGGCTGGGCTGCTTTCAGAAAATATCTTGATGAAAATAGTGAACTGGAAAGTGGAGAAACTGGCCATGTTATTGTGGAGTTTATCATCAAGCCATCCGGAGAATTATCTGATTTTAGGGTACTTAAAAGTTTAAGTAAACTAGCTGATGCAAGGGCTATAGACCTAATTAAAAACTATCAAAATTGGCAGGGAGCTTCCGATGGCTACTCTAACAGAGTGAAAGTAACTGTAAGATTTAAATGATATGCTGAAAAAGCCTTTAATGCTTATTTGCATCTTATTGACTATCCTTTGGGTAGCCTGTAAACAGAACACTAAACCTCAGAACGACAGCGAAAAAATTGTCGACCCGCATAGTTATGCAGAGCCCGAACATGTGAAGGTAAAGCACCTGGATTTGGATTTGGACGTAGATTTTAAGCAACAAATAATTAAGGGAATTGCCGTCTGGACAATAGAGAATCCAAATAAATATGACGAGATTGTTTTTGATACCAAAGGTCTGAATATCCAAAAAATCGTTCTGGATGATAAAACAAGCGAAGAACCTTTCTATGCACTGGGGGATGAGAATGAAATATTTGGCCAGGCCCTAAGCATACAAATCGCACCCGAAACAAAAAAAGTAAGTATTTACTACTATACTAACCCAGGCGCTGAAGCGCTGCAATGGGTTGCCCCTGCCCAAACCTTTGGCAGGCAATCCTCTTTTCTATATACACAGTCACAAGCAATTCTGGCCAGAACATGGATCCCTTGCCAGGACAGCCCTTCCATACGTTTTACTTACAATGCAAAAGTGAAGGTCCCTAAAGAATTCCTTGCGTTAATGAGTGCCGAAAATCCTCAGAAACGAAATTCTGATGGCATTTATACCTTCCAGCAGAAACATCCAATTCCTTCTTATTTAATGGCCTTAGCAGTAGGAGATATACGGTTTAAAAAAATAAACGAAATGAGCGGTGTCTATGCCGAACCGGCAATGCTGGATAAAGCAGCTCACGAGTTTGCAGATGTAGGCAAAATGCTTAGCGCCGCCGAAAGCCTGTATGGGAAATATCTTTGGGGACGTTATGATATTCTGGTTCTTCCACCAAGTTTTCCGTTTGGCGGCATGGAGAATCCTAACCTGACCTTTGCAACGCCAACGGTGATTGCCGGAGACCGTTCTCTGGCGAATCTTGTCGCACATGAACTAGCGCATAGCTGGAGCGGAAACCTGGCAACAAATGCTACATGGAACGATTTCTGGTTAAATGAAGGCTTTACCATGTACTTTGAAAGACGAATTATAGAGAAACTGTATGGTAAGGATGAAGCGGATATGCAGGAGGTGCTGGGATATAAAGATCTTGAAAATGGCATCAAAGACTTTGGCAAAACACATCCCGACACAAGGTTAAACCTGGATTTAACAGACAGAAGTCCCGATGATGCAGTTACAGATATCGCTTATGAAAAGGGCTTCCTGTTTTTGAAAAACATTGAGCTGGTAGTGGGAAGGGAAAAATTTGATCATTTTCTAAAACAATACTTTGCAAAGTATGCATTTAAAAGTGTTACGCTTAAAGACTTCGAGGATGAATTGAATAACAACGTGATTAAAGATGATGAAAATTTAAAAACTGCTATCAACGCCTATGGCTGGATTTACCAACCTGGTATTCCTAAAAACGCTAAACTGCCACATAGCGCAAGATTTGACGCTATTGACGCCTTACGTTCGGGTTCTATACAAGGACAGCCAGCAGACAAACTCAGCAGAAATATAAACAGCACAAACGAAAAGCTTTATTTTATCCAGTCTTTACCGGATACGATAAGCTTAAAGCAGATGCAATATATAGACAGTGTCTTTCATTTCACAACATCACATAATAGCGAAATACAGTACGCCTGGTATCTATTAAGTATTAAGAAAGATTATCAGCCTGTTTATTCTTATTTAGATACTTTTTTAAATACCGTTGGTCGGAGAAAGTTCATAGAGCCTCTTTATAGCGAACTATTAACCACAGAGAAAGGAAAAAAAATGGCAAAGGATTTTTATGAGAAGAACAGACCAAATTATCATGCGGTATCAACCCGCACTTTAGACAAACTTTTTAGTAAAAAATAGATTGGAAGAAGCCATTGTTATTTTTAGGAATTATCTACAACAAACAACTCCGGTTACCAATGCCGGGTTCGATAAACTGCTACATTATTTAAAGGCTAAAAAAATAAGTAAAGGACAATTCTTACTCAGAGCAGGGGAAATCTCCAGAAACTCGTTCTTTACCGCCAAAGGCATTTTACGCTCTTATACGATAGACAAACAAGGCAAAGAGCATATCATCCAATTTTCTCCTGAATATTGGTTAACGGCCGACAGAAGCAGCTCATTCTTCAACGAACCGTCTTTCTTATACATTGATGCCATTGAGGATTCAGAGATTGTAATCATTGACAATCAGTTTTTTGATCAGCTTACCATACAATGTCCTGACTTCTCCCTGTCCAATACCCACTCTTTGCATCAGCACATCAAGCAAATACAAGATAGGGTAAATTTACTCCTGGGAGCAACCGCCGAAGAGCGCTATCTTGACTTCATCAGATTATATCCTGAACTGTTAATGCGTATTCCTCAATGGATGATTGCCTCCTATTTGGGCATCACACCAGAGTCCCTAAGTAGGGTAAGGAAGGACTTATACCGGAAGTGACACTGTTGATGGTTAATGGTCCATGGTCGATGGACAATAGTCGATAGACTAATGACTCAATGAACTATCGACGATACTCTCTTTCTTAACATACATCAATGCACAGATCCTTGTTCTGATATAACTTTGTATTATCAAAAAAGGAGATATCATGAAAACAAGAAAAATTGAAGCTGTTTTGTCACCAAGAGATCCACATATGGTGGGTGATGGATTCAGAGTACACAATTTCATTCCAAGTATGTATCCATTAAGCAAAGAAAGGATGAGTCCTTTTATTATGCTAGACTATAATTCTAAATTTTATTTTCCGCCAACCGACCAGCCCAGAGGTGTAGATGTACATCCGCACAGAGGTTTCGAGACTGTAACGATTGCCTACAAAGGAAGTGTTGCCCATCATGACAGTGCCGGAAATAGCGGTATTATAAAAGAAGGTGATGTGCAATGGATGACTGCTGCATCAGGTATTCTACACAAAGAGTATCATGAAAAAGAGTTCAGCAAAAAAGGTGGATTCTTTCAAATGGTACAACTTTGGGTAAACCTGCCTGCAAAAGACAAGATGTCTGCACCAAAATATCAGGAAATTACCAACGAAAACATCAAAAGAGTAGCTTTAGAAAATGGTGAAGTAGAAGTTATTGCCGGCAATTACAAAGGAAATCCGGGCGCAGCAAGCACCTTCACTCCGGTAAACCTGTTGAATGTTTCTTTGAAGAAAGATGGAAAGGCCGATTTCAATTTTCCGGAGCATTACAATACTGCACTTTTGGTGATAGAAGGTACAATCATTGTGAATGATTCCAGAAAAGTAGCCGGAGATCATTTTGTATTATTTGCAAATGATGGAGAGGATTTTCAAATCGAAGGCGTTGAAGACGCAAAGGTACTGATCTTAAGCGGAGAGCCAATCGACGAGCCTATTGTTGCTCACGGACCTTTTGTAATGAATACAAAAGAAGAAATTAACCAGGCTTTTGAGGATTTTTACGCAGGAAAATTCGGTAAACTTTAATAATTATTAATCCATTATACAAAAAGCTGTCTTCGAACAGCTTTTTGTATTTGTACCAGTGTATCACCACAAACATAAAAAGCGTAAGGGTAATAAAACTTAAACTGTATGCGAATATGTTTACCCTTCATGATTATCGTTACAAGTTTAATGCTATTCTCATGTGCCAGTATAATTAACGGGCCGAATACACAGGTTCAAATTAATTCTGAAAACTCATTGAAAGTAGTCGTTCAGAATGATACCATTAATATCGATAAGTCCGCCATTATAAACCCCAGAAGAAGTTCACAAGCACTTTCATTAAAAGTTATCACGCCTGACACGAGTTTTGTAAGCAATATTCAGCCTGTAAGTTCTCTTGCCTACTATTTTAATATTACGGCATTTGCAGGTTATGGCTTGGGATTTCTAGTAGACCGTACAAAAGACAAAAGATACACCTACCCTATCAAACTTTGGATAAAAGGTAACAAAATATATGATTACGATCATAAAAATCCCGAATTCGCCTTTAGTGGTATCATTAAGGTGACAGCCAGCAATTTATTTGATTTTAATGATTTCCTTGAACCTTCTGTCTATTACGAAAGAAAGTTAAACAACTATTCTTCTTCTACCTTTGGTATCGGTGTTCCTGTCAGTCAGTTTAACACTAGAAGAGTTCCAAAAGGCTATAGGCTTGGCTACGAGCATAAATTTTATTTTCAAAACAAAGTTCCATTCGGCCAATATATTAGTTTAGAATTTAGTCATCTTTGGGTTAAGCACCTTGCCGAACTCGGCTTTATCAACGAAGATATAAAAAGAGAATGGACCGGGTTGTTTGGGCCCAATAATCAGAAATATGAAGAATGGATTCAGGTACATAAGAAAACCTATACAATCAATGTAAAATATGGGTACCAGCAAAAAATCATTAATCGCTTTTTTATTGATCTTAGTGTAGGATTAGGTTTAAAAAATAGGGATATTAAACACACTGGCAGATCTAGACCCCAGGACGCTTTCTATCAACCTTGGTTAGATATTTTCAATGAATACGCTGAAGTTAAAGAAGGAAAAACCTGGAGAATGACGCTCCCTTTTAGCCTTAAATTAGGCTATAGCTTTTAATAGCTGACAAAAAGATATTCTAAAATTTATTTTGCCTCTTTGCCTTATTTTACCAACTTCGCTTCCATTTAAATTTGAAAACAAATGTCAGATAAGCATATTTACATTGTTGCGCAGGAACTGAGCGTAGGAAGCAAACAAGTGAGCGCGACGCTTAATCTATTAGACGAAGGTGCTACAGTACCTTTCATTTCACGATACAGAAAAGAGCTAACCGGCAGCCTGGATGAAGTTCAGGTAACGGCTATCAGAGACAGAATACAACAATTAAGGGAGCTTGACAAAAGGAGAGAAGCCATCTTAAAGTCTATAGAAGAACAGGGTAAGTTGACAGACGCATTAAAAGCACAGATTGAAGCTGCTGAGACCATGTCGGCACTGGAAGATATTTATCTGCCTTACAAACCTAAGCGTAAAACTAAAGCTTCTGTTGCCCGTGAAAAAGGTTTGGAACCTTTAGCACTTTCTATTTTAGAGCAGGACAAAAGTACGCCGGAAGAAGAGGCTGAGGCTTTTATCAGCGAAGAAAAAGGTGTAAATTCTGTTATAGAAGCCTTACAGGGTGCAAGAGACATCATTGCTGAAAACATTGCCGAAAATGCAGAAGCAAGAGCAAAAATAAGGGAATTATTCCTGCAAAAAGGAACATTCAAATCAGAAGTTTTTAAAGGTAAAGAAGAAGAAGGGATCAAATATAAAGACTATTTTGAATGGGAAGAACCTATTAGTTCGGCTCCTTCGCACAGAATTTTAGCTATGCGCCGTGGAGAAAAAGAATTGATCCTGAAACTGGATGTGCTTCCCCAGGAAGAAGACGCTATCGAAATTCTGGAAAGACAATTCATTACCGCAAATAACACCAAATCTGCTCAGGTAAAACAGGCCCTGGAAGATGGATATAAACGCCTTTTAAGACCAAGTATGGAAACCGAGGTTCGTTTATTGACCAAACAAAAAGCTGATGAAGAAGCTATTTTAGTTTTTGCAGAAAATGCCAGACAGTTACTTTTAGCTGCTCCTATGGGGCAAAAAAATGTAATGGCTTTAGACCCTGGATTCAGAACCGGCTGTAAATTGGTATGCCTGGACAGACAGGGCAAGCTTTTGGAAAACACAACCATTTATCCGCATACCGGCGCGGGTCAATTAAAAGAAGCCGAACAGACTTTGAACTATCTGGTTAAGAAACATGAGATAGAAGCCATTGCCATTGGAAACGGTACTGCCGGCCGCGAGACAGAGGAATTTGTCAGAAAGCAGCAAATCCCTAATGTACAAATCGTAATGGTTAACGAAAGTGGGGCTTCCATCTATTCCGCATCGGAAGTAGCCAGAGAAGAGTTTCCAGATCATGATGTTACTGTCAGAGGCGCTGTTTCAATAGGTAGAAGATTAATGGATCCTTTGGCAGAACTGGTAAAAATAGATCCAAAATCAATAGGTGTAGGGCAATACCAACATGATGTAGACCAAAATAAACTACAAACGTCCTTAGACGACACGGTAATAAGCTGTGTGAATGCTGTAGGGGTCGAACTGAATACAGCGTCTAAACAAATATTGGCCTATGTATCGGGTTTAGGGCCACAGTTAGCACAAAATATTGTTGAATATAGAAATACAAACGGTGCTTTTAAAAACAGAGCATCACTCAAAAAAGTACCTCGTCTGGGCGAAAAAGCATTTGAGCAGGCGGCAGGTTTTTTAAGAATAAGAAATGCAGAAAATCCACTGGACACCAGTGCTGTCCACCCCGAACGCTATGGATTGGTTGAACAAATGGCTAAAGACTTAGGCTGTAAGGTAGAAGATTTAATGAAAAATGAATCTTTAAGAAAGCAAATAGACCTAAAAAAATATA